>CAMLXE010000001.1 GCA_946490455.1 uncultured Desulfovibrio sp.
CGTCAATCACAAGATTGGTGAAACCCATGATGGCGGCGCTACCATGGACTGGATGGAACAGGAACAGGAACGTGGCATCACCATTACTTCTGCTGCTACGACATGCTTCTGGCGCAAACACCAGATCAATATCATCGACACTCCCGGCCATGTGGACTTCACTATCGAAGTTGAACGGTCGCTGCGTGTACTCGATGGTGCTGTCGCCGTTTTTGATGCCGTAGCCGGTGTGGAACCCCAGTCCGAAACGGTATGGCGTCAGGCCAACCGTTACGGTGTGCCCCGTATCTGCTTCATCAACAAGATGGACAGAATCGGCGCCAACTTCTTCCGCAGCGTGCAGATGATTCATGACCGCCTGAAGGCCAAGCCCATCTGCCTCCAGCTTCCCATTGGTTCCGAGGACAAGTTTGAAGGCGTTGTGGACCTTATTGAAGGACGTTCCGTCCGTTTCGACAAGGAATCCAAGGGTCTTGAAATGATCTACGGACCTGTGCCGGAAGACCTGCAGGATCTCTATGAAGAAAAGCGCCTCGAAATGATGGAAGCCGTTGCCGAAGAAGATGAGGAACTGCTCGCCAAGTATCTTGATGGTCAGGAACTGACCAATGAAGAACTGCGTTCCTGCATCCGCAAGGCCACCATCAATCAGACGGTTGTGCCTGTTCTTTGTGGTACTGCATTCCGGAATATCGGGGTCCAGCCCCTGTTGGATGCAGTTGTGGATTACCTGCCTTCTCCTCTGGATATCACTCAGATGGTCGGTCATGACCCTGATACGGGAGAGGAAGTTGTCTGCCACAGCTCTGATAAGGAACCTCTTGCCGGCCTCGTGTTCAAGCTGGCTTCCGACCCCTTCATCGGACATCTTGCCTTCTTCCGCATCTATTCCGGCCAGATTGAAGCTGGTACCACTGTGTACAACGCCAACACAGGCAAGAAGGAACGTCTTGGCCGTCTGCTGCGTATGCACGCCAACAAACGTGAAGACATCAAGAGTGCCGGTGCTGGTGACATCGTTGCCCTCGTTGGTATGAAGCTGGCTTCTACCGGTGATACCATCTGCGATGAAAAGCGTCCCGTGATTCTTGAATCCCTTGATATTCCGGAACCGGTTATCGAGGTTGCCATTGAGCCCAAGACCAAGACCGACCGCGATGCGCTGTCTGCCGCATTGAACAAGCTGGCCAAGGAAGATCCTTCCTTCCGCGTAAAGGGAAACGAGGAAACGGGCCAGACCCTCATTGCCGGTATGGGCGAGCTGCATCTGGAAATCATTGTGGACCGTCTGGTGCGCGAGTTCAACGTGAACGCGAATGTAGGCAAGCCCCAGGTAGCCTACCGCGAAACCATCACGAAACCTGCCAAGTCGGACATGAAGTATGCCAAGCAGTCAGGCGGTCGTGGCCAGTATGGTCATTGCGTAATCGAGGTAGAACCCAATCCCGGCAAGGGATACGAGTTTATCAATTCGATTACGGGCGGTGTCATTCCCAAGGAATACATCCCGGCCATCGACAAGGGTATTCAGGATGCTCTGAAGTCCGGCGTACTTGCCGGATTCCCCGTGGTGGACGTGAAGGTCAATCTGGTCTTCGGTTCCTACCACGAAGTGGACTCTTCGGAACAGGCCTTCTATGTGGCTGGCTCCATGGCCATTAAGGATGCTTCCAAGAAAGCCGCTCCGGCTCTTCTGGAACCCTACATGGATGTAGAAGTCGTGACTCCCGAGGATTATCTCGGTGATGTCATGGGTGATCTGAATGGCCGTCGTGGTCGTGTACAGTCCATGGAAGCCCGTACCGGTGCACAGGTTATCCGTGCTCAGGTACCGCTGTCCGAAATGTTTGGCTATGCTACCGACCTGCGTTCCCGTACCCAGGGCCGCGCAACCTTCACAATGCAGTTTGACCACTATGAACGTGTGCCTGCTGCCATTGCTGAGGAAGTCTGCAAAAAGGCTTCTGCATAGAGATAACATGCCTATCTGATTACAAAAGACCTTCCGAAGTTTCGGAAGGTCTTTTTATATTGTTCGGGGGAAAATGCTTTTGGTGGATCTTGTATCGATTGGGTGCACCGCTCTAGCCCTGTTACCCGGTAGAGCCTATGGGGAATCTTGCTGTTGAAGAATTCAATCTTTCTTTAAGGAGGAGAATTGGGCTGCTGTCCCAAGATGTGTCAGGAAAAAGAGAGTTGCCTTTTCGGCCAGTTCGGCCTGTACCTGTGCTCGTTCGGGAACAGGACGGCATATTTCCGGCAGGGTTTGGGCCAAGGTTCCTTTTCCACAGGGAGAGGTGAGGCTAATGGCATCGGCATTGGTGATAACTGCATAATCCGCAGTGGCAGGAAGGGCAGCACGTATGGATTCCACCAGATACTGAGGGCAGAGTGTTTCTTTTTCTGCATGAAGCAGCAGTATGGGAATTTGAATTGAGGACAGGGTTGTTGGTTCTAGAAGCATACCATATGCAGGCGCGACAGCAACGGCAGCCCGAATCCGCTTATCCAGAAAAGAGGTATTCAGATATGGAGTTGTCACAAGCGCGTCCATGCGTGGTTTTACCCAAGACTGACAATAGGGATCATTTTTTTTGCCTGTACAGTATTCATCCCATCTCTGTGGATCGAGTTCTCCACCCGCCAGCATGATTCCCGCAGTACCGCCTGGCCCAATTCCCAGAATACCAATATGCTGGGGGTCAATAAGAGAGGCTGTTGATGGGTGCTGAAGCAGAATGTCCAGTGAGGCACGAAGTTCTTCGACTCTGCTTATAAGTTGTGCTCCTGTGTAGAGAAAACGCATGTCATTCAGATTATCGCCCGTATGTGTCGGGGCAATGACGACAAAACCATTGCGGGCAAGTTCACTGGCAAGCATGTGAAGGGAAAAGCGTGAACCGGGGCTGTCATGGGAAAGAAGAATCAGGGGATGCTGGCCGGGAAGCGGCGTAGCTCCTCGGGCTGCAGAAAAGACCCAGTCACCGTAATCAAGTGTGAACGGCGCACGTCGTGCAGGATACCAGATTGCAAAGTCCAGTCGGATTGCTGTTTCCGGTTCCCAAACGCCAAGTGTTTTGAATCCGGGATGAATCGTCTGGGCAGCCTGTACGGTTGCACAGAGCAGCAGCCATAGGCAAAACACAATCAGAATACGCACTGTCGCGTTTCGTTTCCAAAAGGGCTGAACAGGCCTGCCATAAGGACTGGGAGCGTTAGCATTCAACTTTTTATTCCTTTTTGGGAAGAACATCATACTGAGATAGGAAAAAATCGACAGGGTATCAAGGCGTACATTCCGGATTAAGGGAGAGATCTCTCCGAGTCAAACAGGATAGCTGCAAAAGAAAACATCATCTTATACTGAATGGACATTTCTTATCTGTATTTTTATTGATCGGAGTATCAGGAATACATCTTTGAGTGTTGCCAAACTATCTTTTCCGTTTTTAATTCACTGAACCTGTTGGGGCAATTGTGGCATCTCTTTGGTCGTTATCGGGGAGGCAGCGCAGGAGCTGGCACTTTCTTTTGGGGGATAGATAGACCAGCAATTATGAGAAAGCGATATGGGTACATTGAGCACTCCTTTTCACGCCATAAATGAGGTGTTCCATCTGACACGGCAGATCTGGATGGAATCTCCAGATTTTTTTGTGCATTGCGGAGTTCGGGCTGTTCCAGAACAGAGAACCTTTTCTAATATGTTGTGTAAAAATGATTGAATAAGAAAAAAGGCCCTCTTTGAGGAAAAGAGGGCCTTGATGTTAGCGAACAGAGGAACGATCCGGTCTATTCTGATTCAGAATTGCTCGAGCGCGTTCAGTATCTTTTTTTATCTGTGCCATAAGGGCTTCCGGTCCCGTAAAGGATACTTCTCCACGCAATCGTTCAACAAAGGCTACTTCCAGCTGTTTGCCATAGAGATCCTGACTGAAGTCCAGAAGATGCGTTTCGATTGTCAGGGCTCCCGGTCCAAAGGTTGGATTATAGCCGATATTGGTTACTGCTGCATAAGCATGCTCCATATCAGACATGCTGTTGATTGTTGGGAGTCCATTACCCACACTATTGGACGGTACGGCCAGGGTGGCATAAACCCCAGGTTTGGGAAGCATGGTTGCTACCGGTGCAAGATTGGCGGTAGGGAAGCCCAGCAAGCGCCCTCCCCTGTTTTGTCCGTGTATGATTTCACCACGAACTGTATAGAGACGGCCCAATAATGCGCTGGCTTCCCAGACATCCCCCTGCCTGAGCAATTCTCGGATACGGGTTGAACTGACGACATCACCATCAACACTGAGGGCTTCAAGGCGTTCAACCGCAAATCCTTCTCGTCTTCCCAGTTCTGCAAGAACTTCTGGAGTCCCTGCACGGCCTTTTCCCAAGGTAAAGTCATAGCCCAGAAAGAGTTCGCACATATGCAGATTATCCTGCAAAATGCGGTGCACAAAGGCCTCGGGAGACATGGCAGCGAGTTCGGGCGTAAAGGTGATCAGAATAACAAGCGCCATTCCTGATTTTTCCAGCAGGGCAAGCCGGGTCTGGGTAGAGGTCAGTCGTGGAGGGGCGTGGGGCGTCAGAACTTCAAGAGGGTGAGGATCAAAGGTGATGGCAACAGGGAGAGTCCCTGCCTCTTCGGCACGTTTCCGAGTCAGTTCAAGCAGTGCCTGATGACCAAGATGAACGCCATCAAAGTTCCCTATCGTTACAGAAGTCCCTGCGCTGATGTCCAGAGGCAGGGGCATATCCATGGAAGAAAGTGTGCGGGTACAGATCATGCCTAATGCTTTCCTGTAGCCTGAAGAGCCATTGCTATGGCTTCATTGAAAAGTCTTGCCGAGAGAGAGCCTCGAATGACAAGGTTGTTCACGAGAAAGTACGGGGTTCCCTGTACACCAAGGCGAGTCCCTTCTTCAATATCGGCATCAATTGCTGCCGCAATACTCTTCTTTTTCAGGTCCGAGGCCAGTTTTTTCATATCAAGACCTGCATCTCTGGCAGCTTCTTCAATGGCAGGGATTCCACGTTTCAGAACCTCATTCCGTCTTTCAAAAAGGAGGTCATAGAGAGCCCATGCCTTGTCATCTCCCTGGAGTGCCGCTGCCACATGATATTCGGCAGCCTTATGGGCAATCCCATCCTTATCAAGAGGAAAATGCTTGAACACATAGCGGACCTTGCCTTTATTCTGGTCCATGACAGACCTGATGGTTGCCGCACTCTGTTGGCAATAGGGACAGGTGAAGTCGGAAAAGGCAACGATGGTTACTGGAGCATCGGCATCGCCTCTGATTGGCGTTCCTTCAAGATGTATTTCCTTGGGCTGGGCGATATCCATTTTCCATTGGTTAAGCAATGCCTTATGCCTGCGTTGATTGGAACCTTCCTGGGCGATATCAAGAACAGATTCACTGTTTTCACGCAATATGCTGAGCAGAAGATCTGGATTCTTTTGCAGTGTCTCACGAAGAAGGTCAGGAAAGTTTTCCGATGTGACAGCAAAAGGAGCAGCCGCATGAGCCTGATTGGCGGCAGAAGCCCATTTATCAGACAGGAAAAGCAGGTAAGCTGTAAGGACAATCCAAAGGAGGACAAATGCCCAGAATATCTTACGGCCCAAGCGCATGAGTGTATCCTTTTCTTTTCAGTCGTTTTCCGGTCGCCTTTGCTTGCCGGATTTCCCGAACCTGTTTCAGTGGATCCGTAATAGAGTCGTCCATCTGATAACAGGGGGATGAGCATCAGCCATCTCCCCGATATGTCTTCAATTCTGAATAGGGGATTTGAACAGACATCATAATGTGTCATGGTCGCATACCACCTTACCGGGAGTGCCCGTCGGTGGCAAGACGTTGGGCGGTGCCTTGCACCACTGATTACCCAAAACATAAGACAGGAAAACAGAACCATCCCGTACCCTACGGATACAGGATGGTTCAAAGGTTAGGAGATATGGCAGTGTGTCATCTCCCCATATTTATAAGATCTTACTTTTTGCCCTTGTTAAGGAAGTTAGCCATGGCTTCCTTCTGGTCAGGATTGGAGAAGCAAAGACCAAAGGCCTGGGCTTCAAATTCCAGAGCTGTCTTCAGAGGAGCTTCAATACCACGGAGAGCGCACTGCTTGGTTTCCTGAACAGCAAACTGACGCTGCTTGATGATCTTCTTGGCGATACCCTTGGCCGTTTCCATCAGCGCTTCGGGTTCGGCTACGAAGTCAACCAGACCCCATTCCAGAGCCTTCTGTGCATCAATAATATCAGCGGTGTACAGGAGGTAACGAGCACGGCCCTGGCCAATCAGGCGAGGCAGACGCTGTGTTCCACCGAAACCGGGAGTGATGCCGAGGCCAACTTCGGGCTGACCAAATTTGGCCTTGGTAGAGGCTACACGGATGTCGCAGGCAATAGCGAGTTCGTCGCCACCACCCAGGGCAAAGCCGTTGACAGCAGCGATAACAGGCTGAGGCAGGTTCTCAATGGCAGTCATGACAGCCTGACCCTGACGGCCCCATTTGGCGCCTTCTTCGGGAGAAAGTGGCTGCATCTGACCGATATCGGCGCCAGCCACGAAGGAACGATCGCCTTCGCCGGTGATAATCACGACCTTGATTTCAGGATCTGCGGCAATTTTGGGCAGGCAATCTTCGAGATCGGCCATAACCGCAGAATTCAGCGCATTGAGCGCCTTGGGACGATTGATTTTCAGAATTCCGATCCCATCTTCCTTTTCAAGAATCAGATTTTCCCACGACATGATATAAACCCTCCAAACAAGGTTTTGTAGAATGCGTTTGATACGAAATTTATCGTATCGTTGACAGAGAAAGTCTCCAAGGAATGTTTACCTGTATGGATATACTTCGCTGTCTTCTTGTGGCGCTCCGTCTTGGAGTGGAGTGGCATGAACGGTTAGGCCGCAAGACAATCCCGGAAAAGAATAATCCGGGGCGGGGCATTCCTGGATGGAAGTGGCCCCAAAATTTTAATACCTAAAGAAACCCTGTCCTGTCTTCCGTCCAAGATGGCCGGCACGAACCATCTTGCGCATGAGCGGTGCAGCACGATATTTGCTGTCGCCAAATTCGGTATACAGAACATCCATAATGGCCAGGCAGACATCAAGACCAATGAGATCACCAAGAGCCAAAGGACCCATGGGATGATTGGCACCCAGTTTCATGGCTGTATCAATATCTTCAGGAGAAGAAACCCCTTCGGTTACCATATAGGCGGCTTCGTTGATCATGGGAATAAGGATACGGTTAACAACGAAACCAGGAGCTTCTTCTACAAGAACAGGGGTCTTGCCAAGACTTTTTGCCAGTTCGCTGATGGTGGTATACGTTTCATCGGAGGCGGCAAGACCACGGATGACCTCCACCAGTGCCATTACAGGCACGGGATTGAAGAAGTGCATCCCAATAACCTTACTGGGGCGTTTCGTGGCCGAGGCAATGTCGGTAATACTCAGGCTGGATGTGTTGGTCGCAAGAATGGCATTGGGCTGAACGATTTCATCAAGCTCGGCAAATATCTTTTTCTTCAGGTCCATCCGCTCGATGGCCGCTTCGATCACAACGTCGGCATCCTTACCTTCTTCAATGGTGAGAATCCCTTTGATACGGCCAAGGGTGGCGTCTTTTTCTTCAGCAGAGATCTTTCCCTTGTCGGCCAGCTTGGTAAGATTTTTGGTAATTCCGGCCAAGCCCTTTTCGACAAACTTGATATCGATATCACGGAGATAGACATCATTGCCAGCTTGGGCCGCTACTTGAGCGATACCAGATCCCATTGCACCTGCGCCGATTACAAGAATTTTCATAGTCTTCCTCCTGAGCAATGCCAGAATTAAAGGGAATGGGGAAATCCTTTCTCGAATAATGGATTCCTCTTACGCAGCCAGCTCTCCCGAAAAATCTTTTCTCGAGATTCATGTAATCTTATCTTGCGGAGATGGTTGCGTCAACCCCTCTTTCGTGCTGCTGTTGAAACTTGTCGTGTTCCGTTTCCTTTGATCTTGATTACCCAAGAGAAAGACAGGAGTGCCATTTATGCTCTCAAATGACACTCCTGTTTGTTGAAATTACTTGTCGAACTGGACGCGAGCCTGACCGTCGGTCACGACCGTTCCATCTTCTTTTTCTACCCAGGTGTGCAGTACGAGACGTTTCTTGGCGTCATCCTTTTCGATGACTTCAACCCAAGCAGTTACGGTATCGCCAATAAAAACGGGACGCTTGAACTTCAGTTCCTGTCCCATGTAGATGGTCCCTTCACCAGGAAGTTTCGTTCCCAGTACAGCGGAAATCAGACCTGCACTGATCATGCCATGAGCAATACGACGACCAAAGATCGTTTTCTTGGCATATTCTTCGTCCAGGTGCAGAGGATTATGGTCCGTGGTCACCTGTGCAAACAGACGGACATCTTCATCTGTAATGGTTTTGGAGGTACTTTCCTTGGTACCAATTGCCAGAGTTGCATATGTCCAGGCCATGATAGTCGCCCCTTTTCAGCTAGTCGGGCGTGACGTTCTCCGACGGTCACAAGACCGTCGGAAATTCAAAACGTCCTATTTTCCAAGCCCCATGGGTTCTTCACGGAAAATACGGGCATCCATCAGCTTGGGTTCGCCGTCCATCTTGGGCTTGAAGGCCATATGGGCGAAGATATCCTTTTCGATGTCGATACCAGGGGCAACTTCGGTCAGGTAGAGACCATCCTTGCGCAGTTCAAACACGGCACGTTCAGTGATGTACATAACCGGCTGTCCCACGGAATTGGCGAAGTCACCAGAGAAGGTCACATGGTCGACCATGTGCAGGAATTTGTCCTTGGCACCTTCCTGAATGATCTTCAGCTTGCCATCTTCAACGCCAACCTTCAGTCCCTTGGTTGTAAAGGTTCCGCAGAAGAACAGACGCTTGGCGTTCTGTGTGATGTTGATGAAACCACCACAACCAGTGATGCGCGGTCCCATCTTGGAAACGTTGATGTTACCCTTTTCATCGCATTCGGCGAGGCCAAGGAAGGCGAGGTCAAGCCCACCACCATCGTAGAAGTCGAACTGATAGGGTTCATCCAGGATGATGTCGGGGTTGATGGACAGACCAAACAGTCCGCCACCGGCAGGAATACCACCCACAGGACCAGCTTCAACAGTCAGGGTCATGTAGTCACCAATACCTTCTTCGTTGGCAACGACGGCCACGGCTTCGGGCATACCGATACCGAGGTTGACGATGGCGTTGGGCTGCAGTTCCATGGCGGCACGACGAGCAATGATCTTACGTTCGCTCATGGGCAGAGCGGGGATGGCATCGGTAGGAATACGGATTTCCCCATTGCAGGCCGGGCTCATGGAGGCATCGGCTTCAGGCATGTTTTCTGCCGGAGGAACAACAACAACGGTGTCAACATAGACGCCGGGGATCTTCACCAGACGAGGATCAAGAGTCCCAGCCTTAACGACACGTTCAACCTGGACGATGACCTTGCCGCCAGAGCACTTGGTTGCCTGAGCAATGGAACCAGTGTCCAGCGTTACACCTTCTTTTTCAAGGGAGATATTTCCCTTTTCATCAGCCGTGGTACCGCGGAGCAGGCAGACATTAATGGGGAAGGCCTTGTACAGAAGCTGTTCCTTGCCGTTGATGACAAGTTTTTCTACAGCGTTCTTCTGGGCCTTTGCCTTGTTGTTGATGGCACCGCCGTCAATATCGGGGTCTACAAAGGTCTTCAGACCTACATGGGTCAACGTACCGATCTTGCCAGCCGCGATATCACGGAACATATGGCAGATGGTTCCCTGAGGCAGGTTGTAGGCTTCAATTTTTTCTTCGGTGGCAAGCTTGCCCAGATCGGGCGCAAGGTTCCAGTGCCCACCGATAACGCGTTTCAGCATTCCTTCATGCGCGAAATGATTTACCCCTACCTGGCCGGCAGAGTACACGAGAGTCAGGTTGGAAGGCTTTCCTGTTTCGAGGAACCGTTTTTCGAGTGCCTGGGCGAGAACTTCTGCAAAACCATTCGATACGAAACCGCTTGTGGCAAGGGTATCATTGTCATTGATTTGTGCCACGGCTTCTTCGGCTGTCAGAAACTTGACCATGATGCTATACTCCTGAGTTTAGCAGTTTGACATCTCAATGGATGTCCTGTCCCTTTACATAGCTATAATCACGATTTGAGACATAGCAAGGGGAAATAATATGCATTTTTCAGGGAAAATGAAGAAAAATTGAGAAAGACCCGTGCCGCATGGAGAGTTTACGCGGTACGGGTCTTGTCAGTCGCGGCTTAGCCCATATGGAGGCCGAGCATGCTCCATACGATGGTCAGCACGAAGGTTACGCCAACGGGGATAACCAGAGAAACCATACCGATGTCGGCATAGGATTCCTTGTGGGTCAGACCGCAGATGGCGAGCAGGGTGATAACGGCGCCGTTGTGAGGCATGGTGTCGAAGCCACCGGAAGCCATGGAGGCAATGCGGTGCAGCAGTTCAACGCTGATGCCGTTCTGGGTGGCGAGCTCCATGTAGTACTGGCCCATGGTTTCAAGGGCGATGGACATACCACCGGAAGCGGAACCGGTGATACCGGCAAGCAGGTTAACCATGATGAATTCGGAGATCAGCGGGTTGCCTGCGCTGACGCCCATGAGGGCTTCCTTAACGGTGGTGAAACCGGGCAGGCTGGAAATGATGTTACCATAACCCACTTCCGAAGCAGTGTTCATGATGGCGAGCAGAGAACCGATGGTACCGGCGTTGAGGCAGGTCATCAGGTTGCCGCGAACCTTGAACTGGCGGGCGGAGATGATGATACCGGCGAGAATACCGGCAACGAGAGCGATGATCAGAGCCCAGGTAGCCACGGGGATAACCTTGGAGGCGAGGGCCAGCTTGCTGGTGGGTTCCATCATGGTAGGATCCCAGCCGGCAATAACCTTGGTCATGACATAGTTGAGCACGAGGGTGATGATCAGAGGCAGAGCGGCGAGGCCAGGATTCACATCAGGCACGTCGTTTTCAACCTCGTCTTTAACATGACGGGTGTCGATGGCACCGAAACCTTCGCCGTTGGCAATCATGCGATGTTTACGCATTTCGAGCCAGAACAGAGCGATACCGTAGATGAGAGCAGCACCGATCAGACCAAAAACGGGAGCGGCATAGGCGTCGGTTCCGAAGTACTTGGTCGGGATCATGTTCTGAATCTGAGGCGTACCGGGGATAGCGGTCATGGTGCAACCAAAGGCGCCAAGGGCGATGCAGCCAGGGATCAGGCGGCGGGGGAAATTGGCTTCCTGGAAGATAGCGTTAGCGAAGGGATAAACGGCAAAGCCCACGACGAACAGGGACACGCCACCGTAGGTCAGGATGGATGCAGCGATAACAATGGAGATAACAGCACGGGAGGTACCCAGCTTATGAACGATCCAGCCGGCGATGGAGCGAGCCATGCCGCTGTCTTCCATGACTTTACCGAAAACGGCGCCGAGCAGGAAGATGGGGAAGAAGTTCTTTACATAGGTACCGGCCGAGTTCATGAAGAGCTCGGAATAGGTGGGCATGGGGGATAGCCCGGCAGTCAGAGCCGCCACCAGCGCGCAGAGCGGGGCGAACAGAATGACCGAGAAGCCGCGGAAGGCAATCCAGGTCAAAAGTGCAAGAGAAACCAGAATACCAATAACCATAACCTAATCCCTCCAGGTTAAGTAACGCCCGTTTAAGGGCCTGACGTCCCCGCGCCTTACCGCGGGAAATCCCAAAATTGCCATCGTCTTCCGACAGGATTCTTGAATGCGCCGGTCATTTCTCCCGAATGGCCGACGGCCGGAATGGGATGGACTCTTGAACCAAAGAATGTCCGACAATGGTGAACTGTATTGGACCGGACACCTTTTTGGGCCTGTGATGCATTACGATTCGTCTCTGTACTCCCGGAAAAATTTGTTGGGAATCAAGATAATTCGTAATCTTTTTCACAATGTGTTGCTGTTCAAACAGGTGCTATTCCCCATATCCCGGCAGCACATGGGGGACATTAGCCCAAGAGGAGGAAAAGCACAAGAGGTTCGGACTGAAAAAGGTCTGAAGCCGGGTAAGAAGAGTGAGGAAATTGAGGAAAATTATTTTGAACATCAATCCGCTTTCCCTTCTTGAGGTGTTCATAAATTTCACATGATATTCGGCCAGTGAATGCAAACCATTCCTATTAAAGGAATCAGGTTGGAGCATCATACTGGTATACTGGCATGTCCGGGAATGTCGTATGGAAGTTGACGAATACGAAAAACTTACTGCAAGAATGTTATATGTTCGTACGGAATCTACAGAAGAAGAAAATTTTTTGGAGAAAGTTTCAACAGCAGATGCATATGTACGTCAGACTGATACAGGGACTGTGCTCAGGTCCCAATGAAACTGTATCTGGCATCAGACGAATGTCCTTTTTTTATTTATGAATGGAAACGTACAGATAATGTATTCGAGCTGAAGCGGAAATGTAAAACTGTTTTTATTGACTAAAAAATAGGAGTTGACGATTTTGAAACTCATATGGTCACGTTTCGATACATACGGAGTTGAAGGTATAGTCTGTTCGGAATGATCGAACAGGACGATGTTTTTTTATCCGAAATGCTCCCCCTGTATTTTCGTTGAAGTCATCACTTGGGTGGTGTATGTGTTGAAAAGCCTCCAAAGGAGGCAAAGGAGTTCACCATGTGCCCGAGCCGTCTTCAGTCAGCTCTGTCTCCCGCACTTGTACCCCTTTCCTTTTTGTATGGTGGTCTCATGCGCTTGCGCCGCCACATGTGGGAAAGCGGTCGCTTTGACAGATTTGATCCGCCCTGCCCCTGTATTTCTGTGGGCAACATTTCATGGGGAGGGACGGGAAAGACACCCATTACCGACTGGCTCTTGGGCTGGGCAGAAAGCCGGTACCGGCAAGCCGTTGTTCTTTCCAGAGGATATGGGGGAAAGGCGCCGCATGTTCCTTTGCTGGTAACACCTCAGCTCACTGCCGGAGAAACGGGCGATGAGCCTCTCATGCTGGCTCTGGATCATCCTGTGAGTGCCATTCTGGTTGATCCGGACAGACGGAGAGCGGGGCGGCACATTCTGAAGACACATGCACCCGGTTTGTTTATCCTGGATGACGGCTTTCAGCATGTGGCCGTCCATCGGGATCTGGATCTTGTTCTTCTGCATCTGAATGATCTGTCCGAAGGCTGGGGAAAGGTGATTCCCGCAGGTACATGGCGAGAAGGGCCTACAGCGCTCAATCGTGCAGGTGTGTTCCTCATCAAGTGTAGCCCTGCCGTTTTTGATGAACTTGTGCCTCTTTTTGAGTCTCGGTTGAAGAAACTGCGTAAGCCTCTTTTCAGCTTTTCTCTGAGGCCCAAAGCGCTGGAGCCTGTTCGTGCATACGGGAATACGCATTGGTTTGTTCCAGATTCCGTGAAGGAATTTCCCAATGGACAGGGCTATGCCCTTGTCAGCGGTGTAGGAGATCCCGAGCAGGTCGCGGAAACGGTAACATCCTTTCTTGGTTATCCTCCTGAACGGCATCAGATTTATGCCGATCATCATCGATATACGGCGCAGGATGCCATTTTTCTTGAAAACCTGGGGCTCCCTTTGATCTGCACACGCAAGGATGCCGTGAAATTGAGAGAATTGCATCTTTCGCGTCTCTGGTCCTTACGGGTAGAGGTCGTCTTCGGTCCTTGCCTATGGAGTGAGGAGGTCTTTCCTGAATGGCTTGAGACGTGGTGGCGGAAGCAGGAGAAGGCAAGAGCATGACAAGACGCAGGAATCATGCAAGGAAAGAAAGGAACTTTTCGGCGCATAAGGCTGATTTGCGAGGTAATGTGGACTTCTCTGTCCCCGGAGGGCTGGATGGAAATGAAGTCGTTGAAATCATAAGGCGAGTGAACCGTCCCGTTCGAGTGGATGATCTGCTTCGTTTCCTTGATCTTTCCCGTCGGGAAAAAACACCGCTCGGCAAAATGCTGGAGCGTCTGGAAGCCGAGGGCCGAGTCTTGCGTCTTTATGGTGGGCGCTGGATTGCTGCAGATCAGGCTTCGTTGATTACAGGAACTCTGTCCGTACAGCGTTCTGGAGCGGGATTCGTTACCCCCGACACTTTGGAGCAGAAAGATCAGCATGACTATCGAAAACTGTCATCAGATATCTTTGTCCGGGCGGAGCTTTTGGGAGATGCCTGGCATGGAGATCGTGTCGAGGTCGTGTTGCAGCCGGGAAGTGAGCGGAAGGGAAAAGGCGTTCGCCATACGGCTCGCAGTCCCGAAGGAAGAATTGTCCGGGTTCTTGAACGGGGATTGAAGGAAATTGCTGCCCATGCAACACGGCGAACCTCTGCCCGGGGGCTTTTCTGCCGACCTGCAGATCCGCGTCTGAATTTTATGCTGGATACAGATCTTTCTGGCCTTGCAGAACAGCCGGTTCCCGGGGAATTGCTTCTGATTCGCCCCGAAGAAAAGCAGCGACCCGGCATCTGGAGCGGAGTAGCCCTTTCTTCGTTGGGAAGAGAAGATGATGCTTCGGTACAGGAACGTCTGACCAAGCTGAATCATCAGATCCCGCTGGAGTTCCCTCCCAATGTCCTTGCAGCAGCGCGCATTCTGGAAAATGTGAACGACAGGGATGGATTGCCCCTGTGCGGTGACGTCGGGACAGCTCCTTCCTCCGCCTCTTTGCCCTTTGCTTCTTCGGGAAAGCGGCAGGATTTGCGGGGAATTCCCTTTGTGACCATCGACGGGGAAGATGCGCGCGATTTTGATGATGCAATCTATGTTCAACCGATTCTGCATGGGGGAATGCCTGTCTGGGAACTTTGGGTGGCCATTGCAGACGTAAGCCATTTTGTGAGGACCGGGTCCGTCCTGGATCGCGAAGCACGGGAAAGGGGTAATTCCTGCTATTTCCCCACCTCGGTGGAACCCATGTTGCCGGAAATCCTTTCCAATGGATTATGCAGCCTGCGGCCTGGAGAGGATCGTCTGGTCATGGCCGTCCGTATCCGATTTGATGAACATGGAGAGCCAAGAGCTTCGGCCTTTTTCCCCGGTTTGATCCGATCTCGGGCTCGTCTCACCTATGAAGAGGTTCAGGCAGCCTTTGACAAGGAAAAAGGTGGGGAAACTGCCGGAAAGGATGGCAGGAGAGAGCGTTCCGATTCTCGGGAGAACAGCGTTTCCCTTGAAGCAGATACGAAAGCTGGAGGAATACTCGCGGCTCATCCCTGGCTGGCTGATGCGTACCGCCTGGCAGGGCTTCTGTGGGGAAGGAGGCTTGAGCGGGGGAGCCTTGATTTTGATCTGCCGGAAGCCCGGTATGTGGTTTCCGACGGCAGGGTAACGAATCTTGTACGGCGTGAACGCCTCTTTGCGCATCGGCTGATTGAGGAGTTCATGCTGGCTGCCAATGAAGCAGTAGCACGGTTCCTGACCCAGAAGGGGATCCCATTCCCGTGTCGAATACATCCCGCTCCTGATCCTGATCGTCTTCGGAGTCTCTTTCGGACTCTATTGGCAACGGGGTTATTTTCAGAACCTGAACTTGCACAGTGGAATCAGCGTGAGGAGACACCCGATCCCGGAAGCCTGAGGGGAATTCTGGAGGAGGCAAAGGGAACGCCACGGGAAGATATTGTCGGTCGGCTGGTTCTCAGATCCATGATGCAGGCCCGGTATTCTCCAGAGGTCGGTGAGCATTTTGGTCTGGCATCAGCCTGTTACTGCCATTTCACTTCTCCCATCCGGCGATATGCCGATTTGCTTGTACACAGAGCGCTGCATCATGCGCTGGGTGCGGAGCAGCCTGTCGTATCGGGAGGAAAACTGCTTGCCTTCACCGATCAGTGCAACGCGAGGGAAAGAGTCGCGACCGAGGCAGAGCGTGAGGTCGTCCGTCGCTTTGCCTGCCTGCTTCTGCGCGAGAGGGCAGGAGAAACCTTTTCGGGGACAGTGTCCGGGGTCACGGAATTTGGCTTTTTTGTCGAGCTGGAGGCCATGCCGGTGGAAGGGATGGTCCGATTGGAAGCACTTCGCTATGACTGGTTTGAATATGATCCGGACCGGCAGAGCCTGACAGGTGTGGGAACCGGACGACGGTTTCAGCTCGGACAGCGTATGGTGGTACGGCTCGTGGATGTCCATATCGGTCGACTTGAAATCAATCTGGAACCGGTGGAGTCTAAAGGTACGGGGAAGCGATCCAGGCCAGGGCATTCCTCAGGCGTACGGGCAAGGAAGGAACCGCGGTTGGTATGGGAACGGAACGCCTTTTCACATCGTCGAAAAAGGTAATGAGATCGGCAGTGATCCCGGTGTCAAAGACTTCCATGACCAGTTCAAAGTTCAGGTTCAGACTGCGTGGGTCAAGGTTGGCCGATCCCAGAAGGGTATATTCCTCGTCAACAAGCAGAAGTTTTGTGTGGGCAAAAGGTGGCGGCTGGTAAAAAAGGTGTATGCCGGACTCCTCAAGCAGACTGTTCTGATGACGCATGGCCCAGTCCACAAGACGATGATTGTTTTCTCCCGGGAGAATGACGCTTACGTCAACTCCTCGAAGAACGGCGCTGATAAGGGCACTTTCCAGCCTGTGAGGGGGCAGAAAATAGGGACTCATGATCCGTACGGAATGACGGGCTGACGAGATCATGGCACAGATAAGATCATGAATGATTTCATCTGGAGAGCCGGGACCATCTACCAGCAGGCGACAGGGGGTATTCCCTCGTTTCGGGGCAGTCAGGGGTATGGATGGGGATGCTTCACCCGTTACAAAGCTCCAGTCCATGAGAAAGGTCAGCGTAAGCTGCTCTGCGATAGGGCCTCGGCAAAGAAAGTGGATATCCTGTACCCGATCCTTGCGGGGCAGGTTCACAAGATGATGCTGGGAGATGTTCATGCCGCCGGTAAAGGCCGTATCTCCATCGCAGACGAGAACCTTGCGGTGGGTCCGCAGATTGATGGAAAACTGAGGTGGAATGAGGGATGGGGGAAGAAAATAGGCCATCTTGACCTTGGGACCAAGTCTTTTTTGCCATTGGGCCAATGGGTTGAATGATCCCACACCATCCATGAGCAGGCGGACATCACAGCCGCGTTCGGCAGCTTCTTTCAGTGCTGTGGCAAAGCGCAGACCAACCTCGTCGTATCCGAAAATAAAGCTGGAGAGATAAACGCGCTCTCTGGCTTCAGCGATGGCCTGAAGCATAACGGGATAGGCCTTTTCTCCATTATGCAGGATTTCAAGATGATTGCCTCCGACAGGATAGCGGCCTGTAAGTCGGTCACCGGGCAGTTCCAGGCGCCTTTGGGAGAGGGGCAGTTCCTCAGGCCTTACAAAGCCCAGGGAAATCTCTTCCAGAATACGGCCATGCAGATCAATCTCTCCGTCAACAATCCTGTGGGCGGCTCTGTTCATCAGTTTGACCGCTCTGCTGTTTGTACGGTCGATACCGAACAGCCAGTAAAGAAACGGACCCAGGGGGGGAACTATCAGGATAACAGCCACCCATCCCAGAGCAGCTCTGGAATCGCGCTTGTGCAGCAGGGCATGCCCAGCGCTATAGAGGGAAAAAATGTGCACGCCCACAAAGATGGCAATGAGCAGACAGGTGACAGTTTCCGACATGTTGTTCCATTTCCAGAGCAGTGTGCCGTCCGGATGGCAAAAAGCCATGCGGACGGCATGGAGTTGCCGCCCGCAGCGATAAATGTTTTCTAGCGAACTACCAGAACGGGAAGAGGAGAAAGAGCAAGAACGCGATGGGTGACACTGCCGAGAAGTATTCCTTCGATCTCGCTGCGTCCGCGGGGCGCCATCACAATGATGTCGCAATGCAGATCGGTTGCGGCATCCACAATACCGGAGGCCGGGGAGTCCGCGAAGATGATTCTTTCTTCGTAGGGGATTCCTGCGGAGGCAATGGTCTTCAGCGCTGTTTCCGTAATCAGATGTCCTCCACGTTCAACATCCTCCTTGGCTTTCAGGAAGGCTTCTCCCGTAATGGCTTCAGGAATGACGGGAACGATGGTTGTCACAATGATCGTTCCTCCGTCCCCGGCAAGATGTATGGCCTGCTCAATGGCTCTGGTCGCATGGGGGGAGCCATCTACCGGGAGCAGAATTCTTTTGTACAGCATAATAACCTCACTTTTCCGGAAAACCGAATTTCCATTGAGGGTACACGGACAGGCTACAGGATACAAGACTTCTAGAGTATTTCGTTCAGGGGGAAAAGCCTTGTGTGGGCAAAAGCGTGCCTGCATGTGAAAACTCCCTGTAGTTGAGCATCATAGGAGGAGTGAGTTCTTCACCAAAAGTGTGGTCAATTGACAACAGAGCGTGGTGAGAGTACCGTTATTCATTCTTTTTATTTCCATAATGCCAATGGGCTTCCGGAACTCGCAGGGGCCCGGGAACCTTATGTGTTTCTAGGAGAAGACGATGTCCAAAATCCTGAGCAAAGGGTTGACGTTTGACGATGTGCTGCTGGTGCCTGCCTATTCAGAAGTCACTCCTGACATGGTTGATGTTTCAGCCTGGCTGACTCCATCCATTTCTCTAAATATTCCGTTGCTATCTGCCGCCATGGACACCGTGACGGAGTCGGCCATGGCCATTTCCATGGCCAGAGCTGGCGGAATAGGCATTATTCATAAGAACATGAGCATTGAGCAGCAGCGACTGGAGGTCGAAAAGGTCAAGAAATCGGAAAGTGGCATGATCCTTGATCCGATTACTGTTGATCCCGATGATACGGTTCAGCATGCTCTGGAACTCATGCACGCCTACAGAGTCTCCGGTTTGCCGGTTGTCCGGGAAAAGAAGCTGGCCGGTATTCTGACCAACCGGGATGTCCGCTTTGTGGAGGATCTGGAAGGAACGCTTGTCCGGGATGTGATGACCAGTGAAAATCTGGTTACGGTGCCAACCGGGACCACCCTTGAGGAAGCCAAGCATCACCTGCATGCCCACCGTATCGAAAAACTGCTTGTGGTTGACAGTGAAGGCCAGCTTGCCGGTCTTTTGACCATGAAGGATATCGATAAGGTTCAGAAGTATCCCAATGCCTGCAAGGACAGTAAGGGCCGTCTGCGTGTTGGTGCCGCCATCGGTGTTGGTGCGCAAGGGGAAGCCCGTGCTGCAGCGCTTATTGCAGCTGGTGTCGATGTTCTTGTTCTTGACTCTGCCCATGGGCATTCCCGGAATATCCTGAATGCCGTAACAGCCATCAAGGGTGCCTATCCCGACTGTCAGCTCATTGCCGGAAACGTGGCTACCTATGAAGGGGCCCGCGCCATGCTGAAGGCCGGTGCGGATGCCGTAAAGGTAGGCATTGGACCCGGATCCATCTGTACGACCCGTGTCGTTGCCGGTGTGGGCGTCCCCCAGATTACGGCCATCATGGAATGTTCGCGGGCTGCTCGTGAACTTGACCGCTGCTGTATCGGTGACGGTGGCATCAAGTTTTCTGGGGATGTGGTCAAGGCACTCGCTGCCGGTGCCAATACGGTCATGGTGGGCAGTCTGCTCGCCGGAACGGAAGAAAGCCCGGGCGAAACCATTCTCTATCAGGGCAGAACCTACAAGATTTATCGCGGAATGGGATCTATCGATGCCATGAAGGAAGGCAGCTCCGATCGTTACTTCCAGGAAAAGAGCAAGAAGCTTGTTCCGGAAGGCATTGTCGGTCGGGTACCCTTCAGAGGTCCCGTATCGGAAACCATTTATCAGCTTGTGGGTGGTGTCCGTTCCGGTATGGGATATTGTGGTTCCGCCACGATTCAGGAGCTGTTCGAAAAGTCGCAGATGGTGGAAATCTCGGCGGCAGGTCTGAGGGAAAGTCATGTCCATGATGTGATCATTACCAAGGAAGCCCCCAACTATCGTGTGGACAATGCCTGATTCTAACGGAGGTCGCTTCGGCGACTTCCGGATGTTTTCCTCCTCGTAGTATTCTTCTGCACAAGGAACTCTGCATGCCCAGCAAGGTCGTCATTATAGATTACGGTTCCCAGGTGACACAGCTTATTGCCCGCAGGGTACGCGAAGCTGGTGTCTATTCCGAAATTCATCCATGTGTGGTTACGGCCGAGCAGGTCAAAGCCATGAATCCTTCGGCCGTTATCCTTTCTGGCGGTCCGGCCAGTGTGGGAGAGGCCGACGCTCCCTGTCTGGATGGCGGACTGCTTGAACTGGGCGTCCCCGTTCTGGCTATCTGCTACGGTATGCAGCTTGTGGCAAGCTATCTCGGGGGAGAGCTGGTTCAGTCTTCAACTCGTGAATATGGACCGGCCGATTTGAGCTTTTCCGGTTCCTGCGCACTGTGGGACGGAATAGACCTGACCAGGACGTCTCGTGTGTGGATGTCTCATGGTGATACCGTCCTGACGCCACCTCCCGGTTTTCGGGTGACCGGCAGCACATCCACGCTGCGGGTTGCGGCCATGGCTGATGAAGCTCGCAAGATTTATGCCGTACAGTTCCATCCGGAAGTTCATCATTCCGTGGATGGAGAACGGATTATTCGAAACTTCCTGTTCAACATTGCCCATATTACGCCCGACTGGACCATGTCTTCTTTTGTAGAACGGGTGGTCAAGGAAGTTCGGGAAACTGTCGGTGACGGGCATGTTGTCTGCGCCCTGTCCGGAGGGGTTGATTCTACCGTGGTTGCCGTGCTTCTGCACAAGGCCATTGGCAAGAATCTGCACTGCATCTTTGTGGATAATGGTGTTCTGCGATCGGGAGAAGGCGACGAAGTTGTGGATTATCTCCGTGAACACTTTGATCTGAATCTCAAGTTTGTTCAGGCGCAGGACCGGTTCCTTGACCAGCTCGAAGGGGTTGAAGATCCTGAGAAGAAACGCAAGATTATCGGCCATACCTTTATTGATGTCTTTGATGAAGAGGCCAGAGCCATTGGGAATGTTGAATGGCTTGCGCAGGGAACGCTCTATCCGGATGTCATTGAATCTGTTTCTCACAAGGGGCCCAGTGCCGTCATCAAGAGCCACCACAATGTAGGTGGACTCCCTGAAAAGATGAACATGAAGCTCATCGAACCCTTGCGGGAGCTGTTTAAGGATGAGGTCCGTCAGGTGGGCGCTGAACTCGGTATGCCTGAGTCTGTTATCTGGCGGCAACCTTTCCCGGGACCCGGACTGGCAATCCGTATCGTAGGTGAAGTCACTCGGGAGCGGCTTGCCATTTTGCGCAAGGCGGATCTTATCGTGCAGGAAGAGCTGCGTGAGGCTGGCTGGTATCGAAAGATATGGCAAGGCTTCGCCGTACTGCTGCCCCTGAAGACTGTAGGGGTTATGGGCGATGGCCGTACCTATGAACATGTTATTGCACTCCGGTGTGTTGACAGCGTGGATGCCATGACCGCAGACTGGGCTCGTTTGCCGTATGAGCTTCTGGAACGTATCTCCAGAAGGATCATCAATGAGGTGAAGGGCGTCAACAGAGTGGTCTATGATATTTCATCCAAACCGCCGAGTACCATTGAATGGGAATAGAAGAGGGATGATGCCATGTTTGGAATTGGTGGTACTGAGCTTCTTGTCATCCTGGTCATCGCGCTGATTGTTCTTGGTCCCAAGAGTGTGCCCCAGCTTGCAAGAACGCTGGGTAAGGCCATGGGCGAATTCCGTAAGGTGTCAACTGAATTTCAGCGTACTCTCAATACAGAAATAGAGCTGGATGAACACGAAAAGCGCAAGAAGGAAGCCGAAAAGGAACTGTTCGGCAACAAGGAAACCGCTGGGGTCGATGGAACAGCGGCTTCCACGACTCAGAAGACTGCAGCCACCTCGACAGAGAAGGCGGCAGGGGGAACCGAAAAGGCTTGAAAGCATGACGGATCGTTCAGAAGCAATCAGCAGCGAGTCGGCGAATGGTGCTGATGACGCCATTTTGCTGGATGTCATCGTATCCCCCGAAAAAAAGGAAGCAGAGGCCGGTACGGTGGCAGAAGAGTCCTCTTCCTCTGTCGAAGGAGGCAGTTCTTCTCCAATGGAAAACGGCAACATCGTGCCGTCCGTTTCTTCGGTTTCCAGCCGGCAGACTGTCCAGGAATCTGTTTCCGGGGACAAGGTCAGGAAACAACCTGCTTCTGATGACCTGAACGAGAGCCAGTCGGAATCTGTATTCAAGGAGGGACTGCGTACCGATGAGTCGGATACGCAGACCTCTGCGAATGAAAGCCTTACGGCTGAATCCAGCGCCGAGGTCGTTTCCGGTTCCAATGGACAGAACGGACAGAATCGTACCGTTGTGTCCATGGATGGTGGAGAACCCATCTTTGAAGGCGATTCTTCACCCTGGGCACCTTCTTCACCCAAAATCATAGATCCGGAAGCAGATGCTGACGAAATCCCTCCTCTCGCAACAGGGAGAGGTACAGGCGGGACCTTGCCCCCTTCCGGGAATGGGGCTGAGGAGGACGATGCCGAAGAAAAACCCATGACGCTGCTTGAGCATCTGGGTGAACTGCGTTCCCGGCTGGTACGGAGTTTCCTTGCCATCGCAGTGGCCTTTTTTGTCTGTTACGCATTTGCCAAGGATCTTTTCTACTATCTGTCTCTCCCCCTCCTGAAGGTCATGCCTGCTGATGCCAAATTCATCTATACAGGCGTCGCGGAGGGCTTTTTTGTGGATCTGAAGGTTTCCTTTGTGGCTGCTGTCTTTGTGGCCTGTCCCTTCCTGTTTTATCAGATATGGGCCTTTATTGCTCCAGGTCTCTATGAGGAAGAGAAGCGGTATGTGACGCCTCTGGCCTTTTGTTCGGCTTTCTTCTTCCTTGGTGGTGCAACATTCTGCTATTTTGTTGTCTTCCCGTTTGCTTTTAAATTTTTCATGAGCTACTCGACAGAAAATATTGTCGCCATGCTCTCCATCAATGAGTATCTTGGTTTTGCACTGAAGATGCTTATCGCGTTTGGACTCATTTTTGAAATGCCCCTCTTTTCCTTCTTTCTGTCCAGAATGGGAATCGTAACGGCTGCCCGCATGCGCTCCGTCCGCAAGTATGCCGTACTTGCCGTGTTCATTATTGCGGCCATTCTGACCCCTCCTGATGTCTTTTCTCAGATCATGATGGCTGTGCCCATGCTGTTCCTGTATGAGATCAGCATTTTTGTGGCCGCCATTTTCGGCAAGAGAGCAAAGTCCGAGAAGGAAGAAAAGGCAGAAGATGCCGAAGAAGGAGAACGTGCATGAGTCGTTCTGCACGCATTGCCCGTACAACGGCAGAGACGGATATTTTCCTCAGTCTGGAGCTTGATGGGGCTGGGCGGACAGATATTCAGACGGGCATGGGCCTGCTGGATCACATGCTGACGCTGACAGCCTTTTGGGGTGGGTTTGATCTTACGCTGGGATGCAAGGGCGACCTGCACGTGGATGCACACCATTCCGCAGAGGACGTAGGCCTGTGTCTGGGGCAGGCATTCTTTCAGGCCCTTGGCGATAGAAAGGGCATTACTCGTGTCGGTTTTGCACGGGTTCCCATGGATGAAGCCCTTGCAGAAGTGACACTGGACCTTTCCGGACGTCCGTGGATCGAGTGGCGGGGAGACGAACTGCTTCCACCTGTTCTGGCCGGCGAAGAACGTGATCTGTGGCGCGAATTTTACAAGAGTTTCGCATCGGCTGCAAAAATGAATCTTCATGTGACCTTTCTGTATGGCAGGAACGGTCACCATCTGCTGGAGTCGGCAGCAAAGGGGCTTGGCCTCGCCCTGGCTCAGGCCATAGTCCAAAATGGTAATCTGGTGCGAAGCACCAAAGGGAGTCTTGACTGATGACTGAAGCAATTCGCCGGAAAATCGGCTTTGCGGCAATAGCCATGCTGACTACCATGCTGTTCCTGCTGACGGCCTGTCAGAAGACACCTCCAGCCGTACCAGAACTGCCCGATCTGACGATCGGTATCGTTGCTGCAACTCAGCCCATGGGAACGACGGATCTGCTTGCTGGTTTCATTCCGGATGATCGTGTTCTGGCGTCTTCCACTGCGCTTGCCGAATTCAACAAGGCCTTGATGGATACGCTGAGGAAAGAAACACAGCGGGTATATACCTTTATTCCCTATGTGCAGGGGGTTGATCCCACGGAAGCACGAGCGGCCGGTCGCAATGGTGCTCTCACGCACTGGACTCGTGTCGGTAAGGACATGAAGGTTGATCTTCTGATCGTACCACAAATTATTGACTGGCGTGAACGTGTCGGCGGCGAGGCAGGAGTAAGCACTTCTGCGGCCGTGAGCATGGATTTTTACCTGATAGATGTCCGTGGAGATGAGGGGGTTCTCATTTCACGTTCGCATTTTTGGGAAAAGCAGATTGGTCTGAGTGATAACCTGATGAATCTGGATACGTTCCTGAAGCGTGGCGGAAAATGGTTGAGCACACAGGAACTGGCTCTTGAAGGCGTGGACAAGATGATTCAGGAGTTTGGTCTATGATCCTGTTTCCTGCTGTGGACATCAAGGGAGGTCAGGCTGTCCGGCTACGGCGCGGAAGAGCCTGTGACTCCACGGTCTTTTTCGATGATCCCGTGGATGCAGCGCTGCAATGGCAGGAGCAGGGGGCCAGATTTCTCCATCTTGTGGATCTTGATGGTGCCTTTGATGGCGTCTCGCCCAATGCAGAACTGGTTCGGCGGATTTGTGAGGCTCTTACCATCCCCGTACAGCTTGGTGGTGGAATCCGGAACGAGGATACGGCTCAGCACTGGCTTGAGGCAGGGGTAACCCGTCTGATCATCGGCACCATGGCGCTTGAAGACCCTAGGCGGTTCGCAAGGTTATGCCATACCTTCCCCGGTCGCATTGGGGTTTCTCTTGATGCCGAAGGGGGACGTCTCAAAACTCGGGGATGGACAGGTGACACTTCGCTGACCGTGGACGATGTGGTCCCTCGGCTTGCCGATGATGGTGCGGCCTTCCTTGTCTATACAGATATTGAACGAGATGGCATGCAGACGGGAGTGAATCTCGTTGCCCTGACCCATCTCGCCGAAAGAAGTCCCGTTCCCGTGATTGCGGCAGGTGGTGTCGCGACACTGGCCGACGTACAGGCTTTGTACCCTCTGTCTGTCCATGCCAATCTTGAAGGTGCCATCAGTGGTAGAGCCATCTATGAAGGGACTCTGGATTTGCGTGAAGCCATGCGCTGGATTGACGCACAGACTTCGCAAGTAGCCTGAGACATATTGGGAGTCAGAGCATAAGCCTCATTCTGTACCCGGAGAGCAGGTGCATTGGGGAAAGTGAGCCATTCCGGACAGCTCTGATTGGGATCGAAATTGGTGTTCTGCCGGATTCATTACTGCATATCCTGTTTGGTTTGACAGAGCCTTTGTCTAACACGGGAATGTCGGAGACGTGATGCTGTTGTCCCTGCGGACAAAATTGTTTTCTCTGGTTATCGCCTCCCTTGTGCTGGCGGTCGTACCGCTTCTTGTCCTGACATATAACAACCTTCGCCAGTCCGGCCGCGAATTGGAGCGTGAGTCGTTCGGTAATATGGTTGTACTGGTGGAGGATGGTATCAGTTCTCGCTACCTGAATCTGCTGTCAACAGAAGTGATGGACATACTTCAGCGCAAGAACGAGTTGCGGCGTACGGCAACACTCGCTCGCACCACCTGGCTTGCTGCCTCCAATCTTCAGAAAAAAATGCGTGAACGGATCATGTCCGGCTGGACAGATCCGCTGATGTCCTTTTCTACACATCTGGAGATTTTCTCCCCTACCGGAGAACCGTTACTTGGTGCTCCTCTCCTTTCCTCACTGGCGTATGACAGCAGTTTGCAGGATTTCAAGGGACTTCCCCTTCAGCCCATGCTCAAAGTAGAGAACGTTCCTGCAGAAGGGGCATTTGCGGTCTTTAATCTCAATCTGGAA
Source organism: uncultured Desulfovibrio sp. (assembly GCA_946490455.1). Classification (GTDB taxonomy): domain Bacteria; phylum Desulfobacterota; class Desulfovibrionia; order Desulfovibrionales; family Desulfovibrionaceae; genus Bilophila. Next base: position 25,963 of record CAMLXE010000001.1, read on the forward strand.
AAGACAGCAGCGTTTTCTACAGAAAAAGGGACAGCAGGTCCGGCACCTGTGCTGATTTATTTTTTGCCTGTGCCTGAAACACAGAACGTCATTGCCGTGGCACTGCTTCTTTCCGACATCACGCAGGCTGCCTCCTATTCGGAGCAGGCAATTATTCGCAGTACGCAGGAAAAGTTCGATACGCTGAATCTGTATCGTAATGGTTTTATTTCTCTGTTTGATGGAGAAGGCAACCTTCTGGCTCATAAGGGAAACAGCCTTGGGAGAGATGCCGCACTTATCCCTGCAGCAGCCCTGAAGGCTGCCCGGGAAAAGGGGCGTGTGGAGTTTGTGGCCAGAGGCTCCGAAGAAGATACCTTTGGTTCAACCATTTTTCGGGTAGCTCATTTCAAGGCGCTTGACTGGTATGTCGTGGCGGCTGCTCCCAGTGAGGAAATTGAAGCGCCTACCAATGCACTGATGCAGCGGCTCGTGATCGTGTCACTTGCCATCGTGGTTCTCAGTTTGCTGTGTACGCTTTTGCTGACAGCGCGGCTGATCAATCCTTTGCGCGAGCTGACCCGCAAGGCGCTGGCGTTGCCCGATATGGATTTTGCATCCCCGGATGCAGTGGAAAAGGCCCGTAGTGGATTGCCCCTGCACCAGTCTGATGAACTCGGACAGCTGGCACGGGCTTTTGCACAGATGGGTGAATCGCTTGCCCGGAATATTCGCGAGCTGATGGAAACAACGGCCAGCAAGCAGCGGATGGAAGGCGAACTGAATGCCGCGCGGGATATTCAGATGGGGATTCTTCCTGCACCGGAGACAGTACCAAATCTTGATGAATATGCTTCTGCAGCCTTTCTTGAGCCTGCCAAGGAAGTTGGAGGTGACCTGTATGACTTCTTTGTTGCACCTGATGGAAGGCAGGCTGTCATTATTGGCGATGTCTCCGGAAAGGGTGTTCCTGCGGCCCTCTTCATGTCCATGACCGAAACGCTTGTCCGCTACACGCTGTCCGAAGGAGCAGGCCCTGCTGAGGCAATGACCCGCATTAACAATGTCATGAGTGTCAATAATCCCGGCTGCATGTTTGTGACGCTGTTTATTGGATTGCTGGATACGCGAACAGGGATACTTGAATATGCCAATGGGGGGCACTGCCAGCCTATGGTAGTCAATGCCACATCTGGAGAAGTTCGAACGCTTGCTGACATGAGTGGCCCTCTGGTCGGGGCTATGGATGGACTGGTCTATGAATCCTGTCAGGCCACTCTTGAGCATGGCGATTTATGTCTCCTGTATACAGATGGGGTCACGGAGGCCATGAATGAAGAGAAGGAGCTGTTTACAGAACAGCGGCTTATGGCTGTTATGGAGGCACAGCGTACAGCTTCTCCAGACAGGCTCATTCGTGCTGTTTATGAGGCCCTGCTTGCATTCAGAGGATCGGCGGAACCTTCAGACGACATTACCATGCTTGGATTTGTACGCAGATAGTTTGCAGCAGGAGATGAGTGGCTGATCTTGATGCTCGAGAAAGGCGATTTTTTTGCTTCTTATTGGAGACGATGGTTTGAAGTTCTGTTTTCAGGTTGAGCAGGAAGTGTGATCCGACTGCAAAAGGTGCGAAAATCCTTCTGGATTTTCAGAGAGGTCTGAGGGCATCTGAACATGCCCTCTTTGTTTTTATGGAGAGCTCTGTCAGATATGGAGTGCAGGTCGAGTCGATATACGCCCGTACAATTATGCGCGGCCGGGAAGAATTACGGGCTACGGTGTTGTCTGTTGATGCTGTATGGCACTGCCGATAGGGATGGAAGAAAGAGCTGAAGACGGTACGTCTGCGTGAAATGGCGAAGAGGGGATTTCTGATCTGGCAGAAATCCCCTCTTTTCAGTTCATGGCCCCCTGTATCAGGCCTTGATGGTGTTGTTCGCCAGGGAGGCCCGTCGCTTCTGGAGCCAGCGGACAAGACAGGACAGGGTGAAGTTGATGACAAAGTAAATGATTGCGGCAAAGCCAAAAATGACGGCTACCTGCTGAATGCCAACAGTCTGTCCCGTATAGCGAGGCAGAAGTGCCAGAGCATTGCGGGAACGGAACATGAGTTCGGCAACCGCAACCATGGACAGAAAGGAGGTATCCTTGACGACAGTGATGACCTGGCTCACCAGTGTAGGCATGATATTCTGGAAACACTGGGGCAGGACAATGTACACCAACGTCTGAACAAAGTTGAATCCTTGAGAGGATGCCGCTTCAAACTGTCCTTTGGGAATGGAGTTCAGCCCGCCGCGAACGATTTCCGCAATGGCGGCGGAGGTAAAGAGGACAAAGGCGAAGGTACAGCGCAGAAAGGCCGTGGGAAACGGCGCATAGACATAGCAGATCAGCACCCACATGAGGTTGGGGGTATTGCGGAAGATTTCAATATATGCTCCCGCAATGCGTCCCAGAACAAATCTGTCATAGTTGCGCAGCAGCGCCAAAATCATGCCGAAGAAAAGACTGCATATGACGATGACGACGGACAGCTCAATGACGAGCAGGGCCCCACCCAGAAGATAGCGCAGGATCTCCGGCGTAAATGTGCGGACAATAACGTCGATCAAGACAAATTTTCCTCAATGCGTTTGATGGCCTGCCCGGAATGGGTGTCCCGTTTCTTGAGTCGTTCCTCGTAGTTTCGTCCCCATGTAGCCAGGGGAAAGCACAGCAGAAAGTACAGGATGCCGCAGACCAGAAATGGCGGACCGTAGATGCTGGCGCCACTGGTAGCCCAGTCGTTGGTGCGGTTCATCAGATCTGTACCGCCGATCAGAGCGATGACAGAGGTATTTTTGATGAGGTTGACCATCTGGTTGACCAGAGGAGGCAGAATGATCTTGACTGTCTGGGGCAGAATGACCCAGCGCATGGTCTGGACATAGGTAAAGCCCTGTGAGGCGGCTGCCTCGGATTGCCCCCGAGGAATGGATTGGATACCGGCTCGTACGACTTCGGCAATATAGGCTCCGTGGTAAATGCCTACAGCAAGGATACCCACACTGATCTGTCCCATCATGATGCCTATGTATGGCAGCGCAAGATAGAAAACATATGCCTGCAATACCAGTGGCGTGTTCTGCAGAAGCTCTACATAGGCTCTGGAAAGCTCTCTGGGAAACCGGTAGTGGGAAGTGGACATGACGCCAAAGATGACGCCAAGGATCAGTGCCAGCAAAAGCGAAAGCACCGATACCATGAGCGTGACCAGAAATGCCTGGGCAAACAAACGCCAGTCCGCCAAAAAAATTGTCCAGCATTCCAATGACAAAATCTGTTCGATCACTGTACAAACTCGTTTTGTTACAGCATGACTGCGCTTTTCCTGTCCTATTATGTACGGCAGCCATCATGCCGACAGACAAAAGTCTGCCGACACGATGGCCTTGGCGGATTCCCGCCCGGACATTGGAGAACTTATTTCTCGAAAGAAGGAGCGACGCCGTTATCGGAAATGAGCTTGTTGATGGTACCATCGTTCTTCCACTGAACGATCAGCCCCTCAACAAATTCGGCGAGTCCCTTGTTGGACAGCTTTGTCGCGATACCATAATCCTGAGGAGAAAAACGGATGGAGGTGAGCAGTTCCGTCCCGCCGTCCAGATAGCCGGACAGAATGGAACCGTCCACGCAGAAGGCCTGAACCTGACCGGCATCCAGAGCAGCCTTGATGGAAGGATAGTCAGGGAAGGTCTGAATATTGTCGGTATCGGTCAGGGTTACGCCGTGGCTTTTGGCTGCGGCAATCAGGGCATCCTTTGAGGTGGAACCTTCGGCAACGCCAACTCGCTTGCCTACGAGATCAGAGTAGTTTTTGATTCCCGAGTTTTTCTTTACCAGCAGAGAAACGGCATCGGTGTAGTAGGGCGTGGTGAAGTTCCAGATCTTTTTGCGATCTTCCGTAATCGTGAATGTGGCAATAACCATGTCGATATCGCCGGCATCAAGAAGCTGACCGCGAGTCTTGGCCGTTACTGCCGTAAAACGAACATCATCCGCATCCAGGCCCATGGCTTCGGCAATCTTCTTGGCCAGATCAATTTCCATGCCCTCATAGTCGCCGGAAAGATCCTGCATACCGAAACCGGGGACATCGGACTTGACGCCAACACGAAGTTCACCGCGCTTGGCAATGGCCTGAACGTCTTCCGGCAGAGATGCGGCACTGCTGCTGCCCAGCGTGAAACCCGTCACAGCAATGGCTGCTACCAGAAGGCTCATCAGTTTGCGTGTAATATGCATCTGTTCTTCCTCCTTCATTCCGCCAGCGGCGGAGTTGCCAGATACAGGGGAGTCCATTGAAATGGAATTTTGCAGTCACTGATCGTCAGTGCAAAATTTTCCCCAAAAACTGTTTTGTCCTCTCGTGAATGGGATTGACAAAAAAGTGCTCGGGCGTTCCTTCCTCCAGAATCATTCCGTCAGCCATAAAAATGACTCTGTCGGCCACCTCACGGGCAAATCCCATTTCGTGCGTTACAATGACCATGGTGATGCTTTCATCAGCGAGTTTGATCATGACATTAAGCACTTCCTGGACTGTTTCCGGATCCAGAGCGGAGGTGGGTTCATCAAAAAGAATAATTTTGGTCTGACTGCACAAAGCACGGGCAATGGCCACACGTTGCTGCTGTCCTCCGGACAGTGTGGCCGGGTAGGCATGAGCTTTTTCCGTCAGGCCAACTACAGCAAGATAGTTGTATGCCAGTTCTTCGGCTTCCCGTTTGGATTTGTGAAACAGCTTTATTGGTGCCAGCGTCAGATTGCCCAGTACAGTCAGGTGCGGATACAGGTTGAACTGCTGAAAAACCATGGAGGATGTACTTCGGACAAGCTGAATTCTGTTTTTCTTTGTCAGCTCCACACCATCAATGAAAACCTGACCGGAAGTGGGCATTTCAAGCCCGTTCATGCAACGTACCGTCGTTGATTTGCCGGAACCGGAGGGTCCGATGATGACCAGTTTTTCGCCTTCCTGCACAACAAGATTGACATCTTTCAGTACCTCGTTGTGCCCAAAGGATTTATGTATGTGAGAAAGCCTAATCATGCCCTTCTGTAATCTCCTTCAGAATCACGCAAACACCACTTCGGCCGTTCGGCTCTTCCTGTTATGCTGAAAGTATTTTCCCTGTAAGGGCAGAATGTATCGTCTTTCCTGAAAACAGAAAAAATACAATCAGATATGGCTGGTTTACTCGGGAGTGAAACCATGCCTGCCACGGAAAACCGCATGGTTTTCCTTCTGCTTTGTCATGCAATGCTGCCGACTGTCTTGTCTGCGGAAGGGTTGGGGCAGACGGGTTGTCGACACACGTTGCGAGATGCCAGTTCCATCTCGTACAGACAACCCGTTGGGGGAATAGGACGCTGGAGTTTTCTGCCGTGAGAATGGAAACATGTTCGTTCCGGGGACAGAAAGCAGTCATCTGTTCCGGAGTTCTCCCATATCACGGCTTTTCCGATCGCATATCAGGCGTTTTCAACAAAACGGCTGTTGTTTTCGTCCCGCTTGAAGCCTGTCGATAAGGGGAAGGGCATAGCCCTTCCTTTTGAAGCGGAGGAATTCCGCCTCGCAAAGAAATTTTTGTACAGATTTCAAGGCAACACAAAATCTTGAGCTGACTTTCGGAACTGACTGCGATGTGGGCGCCATCTCGGCATATGCGGCAACATATCTCGCGTCAGGCCGTATTGATCTTTTCAGGGCAGATGTGATGTTGCAGAGGTATGCAATATCACAATCTTGAAGTAACATTTTTGTTCAACCTTGAACTGCAATTGATTTTGAGCATACCGAGTCTAGGGAAAATGTCAACAATATCCATGTGGGATGCGCAAAATTCTCCATAGGTATTTAGGGGTTGCACCATGCAGTTTGGGCTTTGGGAAAGGAAAGTTTTTTTGTTCGATGTGGTTGGACGTAATGCTTTTTTGAGTCTTTTGGAGGCAATAGGCTGTTGACCATGTTGCAATGGCTGATGAAAATTGAACAAGATGAAACTACCATATTGAATTTGTATATAAAATAACCAAATGAACATCACAGATGGCATGAGAAGTGTCGGCTGTTCATTTATTGCGAAAAACGGGATAGAAGCTGCCAAGGATATGATATGATCCAATGGCAGCTCTCATTTGACATGTTTGTCATTCCGATGGTTTGGTACGCCGTGAAAACAGGCGGGTCACAACAACAAAGAACACGGGAATAAAGAAGATGCCAAGAGCGGTAGCCGAGAAAGTTCCTCCCATGACGCCAGTCCCGATGGCATTCTGTCCACCGGATCCGGCACCCGTGCTGATTGCCAGAGGCAGGACACCGAGCAGAAAGGCCAGCGAGGTCATGAGAATGGGGCGCAGTCTCAGGCGTGCAGCTTCAACGGTAGCTTCCAGAAGACCATGTCCCTTTTCATGGAGATCCTTGGCAAATTCCACAATCAGAATGGCGTTCTTGGCAGACAGGCCAATGATGGCAAGCAGACCTACCTGGAAAAAGACATCATTGGACATGCCCCGGAGGCCTGATGCTCCCAAGGCTCCAAGGATACCCAGCGGAACTACCAGAATGACGGCAAAGGGAACGCTCCAGCTTTCGTACAGCGCTGCCAGACTCAAGAATACGACAAGAATGGACAGTGCGTACAGATAGGGAGCCTGTGATCCTGTCAGACGCTCCTGGAAGGACATGCCTGTCCATTCATAGCCAATCCCTTCGGGAAGCTGTGCTGCCAGACGTTCCATTTCCTGCATGGCTGTGCCTGAGCTGACTCCGGGAGCAGCCGACCCCTGAATGAAAATGGAGGAAAAGCCGTTATAGCGTTCAAGCTGCATGGGACCAAATGTCCATTCGGCCGTGCCGAAGGCGGAAAAGGGAACCATGTCGCCATCCTTATTCCGGAAGAACCAGCGGTTGAAATCTTCTGGTGCCATGCGGAAAGGTGCATCAGCCTGAACATAGACACGTTTGACGCGGTTACGATCCACAAAGTCATTGACGTAATTGCCACCCCATGCCGTGGACAGGTCATCATTGATGTCCTCAAGGTCCAGTCCGAAGGCGCTTGCCTTGCGGTCATCCAGGTTGATCTGGAGCTGGGGCGTATCTTCAAGCGCGTTGGCTCTGACATTCCAGAGAAGGGGACTCTGATCTGCAAGTTCGAGAAACTGATCTCGTGCCGCAAGTAACGCTTCGTGTCCGAGTCCCACATAATCCTGCAACTGCAGGGCAAGCCCCGAGGAGCTCCCCATTCCCCTGATGGCTGGAGGAGCCGATACAAAGATTTCTGCACCCCGAATGGAAGAAAAGGCCTGCTGTGCACGTCTGATAACCGCCTGAACATGCTGATCCGGGCGAGTCCGTTCGCTCCAGTCAAGCAGACGAATATTGGCCTGTGCCGTACTCTGGCCCCGGTTACTGCCTCCACCATGACCAATGGTCATCATGAGTCCCTGAACAGTATCCTTTTCTTCTTCCAGAAAATATCTTTCTACCTGTTCGGCTATCTTGATGGTTTCCGCTTCTGTGGCGCCGGCAGGAAGGCGGATCTGGACATTCATGACCCCCTGATCCTCTTCGGGAAGGAAGGATGTCGGCATCTTCTGGAACAGCCAGACCAGCCCGACACCAAGAATCAGATAAATGAGCATGATTCGACCGGTCCGACGAACCAGCCGGGAAACAAGTCCCTGATAACCGGACTGTGCCTTTTCAAAGGTCCGGTTGAACCAGCCAAAGAATCCGTTCTGGGAGAGTTCCTGATTTTCGTGTCGGAGAATTGTGGCACACAATGCCGGAGTGAGTACAATGGCAATGAGTACCGACAGAACCATTGAGGATACAATGGTGATTGAAAATTGCCGATAGATGGCTCCTGTTGCTCCTCCGAAAAAGGCCATGGGAACAAAGACGGCGGACAGAACAACCGCAATGCCAATCAGGGCGCCGGTGATCTGCTCCATGGATCGAATGGTGGCTTCTTTGGGTGGCAGATGCTCCTCGCGCATGACGCGTTCCACATTTTCCACCACAACGATGGCATCATCTACAAGCAGACCGATAGCCAGGACCAGGCCGAACATGGTCAGAGTGTTGATGGAGAACCCAAAAGCCGCCATGACACCAAAGGTTCCCAGCAGAACAATGGGCACGGCAATGGTGGGAATGAGCGTTGCCCTGAAGTTCTGAAGAAAAAGGTACATGACCACGAAGACAAGGGCGATGGCTTCCAGAAGGGTTTTGACCACCTCTTCAATGGAAATGCGGACAAAGGGAACCGTATCGTAGGGAGAGACAACCTTGATGCCTGCCGGGAAGCGGGGTTCCATTCGTTCCAGAAAGGCCGCGACCCGTTCGGCCGTCTGAAGCGCATTGGCTCCACTGGCCAGCTGAATGCCAATGCCTGCGGCCGGTTGGCCGTTATATCGAGCAGAAGTGGTATAGTTTTCCTGGCCTATCTCGACTCGAGCCACATCACGCAGAAAGACAGAGGAACCATCCTGGTTCACTCTGAGCAGAATATTTTCAAACTGCTCAGGAGTATTCAGTTTCTGTCGTGCGTTGACTGTAACGTTAAGCTGTTGGCCGTCTACTATGGGACTTGCACCGATCTGTCCCACAGAGAGCTGTACGTTCTGGGCAGAAATGGCATCCACCACATCCTGTGGGGTCAGCTTGTAGGAATACAGTTTGGCCGGATCAAGCCAGATGCGCATGGCATATTGTGCACCATAAAGTGAAACGGCGCCTACACCATTAATACGGCTCAGAGGGTCCTGTATGGTTGATGCCACAAAGTCTGCAAGATCAACCGCACTCATGGAGCCGTCTTCGGAAACAAAGGCAAACATCTGGAGAAAGGTGTCCGAGACCTTGTTTACGGTTACCCCCTGACGCTTGACTTCGTCTGGAAGTGAAGGTGTGGCCAGCTGTAGCTTGTTCTGAACCTGAACCTGTGCCGTATCGGGATTGACGGAGGAGTCAAAGGTCAGCCGCATGGTCATGCGACCGGCAGAACTGCTCCCTGAAGTCATATAAAGGAGTCCGTCGATACCATTGAGCTTCTGTTCTATGATCTGAGTTACCGTATCTTCCAGAGTCTGTGCAGAAGCACCTGGGTATTCAACCTGGAGACTGACGACTGGTGGGGCGATACTCGGGTACTGGGAAACGGGAAGCCTGAGAATGGAAATTGCTCCGGCCAGCATGATCAGAATGGCTATGACCCAGGCAAATACAGGACGGTTAATGAAAAAACGTGCCATCGCCAGCTCCCGAATTTATGGATACCTTAGAATTCATCTGCAATATGTCGTCCCGTTCTGAAAGGAGAGCTGTACCGTCCGGGGAGGGTTAACCCGATAGTGCCAGAGAGCTGAACGTGGCGGAAAATGCTGTGCCTCGCAGTTGTCTTGCCCTTTGCAGGGCTGCTCTGGAAACTGTTTTTCTTCCGGTTGCCCAGTGAATAGAATTCACCTGACGTTACACCAGACAACGTAAAGGAAATGTTAAGAGAAGATGTGGTGACTTGTCCATATCACCAGACTGGTTTTTATGGCGCTCTGTCTGCTGTTCAAGGGGGGGGATATCTGTTCCGAGATGGCAAAGGCCTGTTCTGTTGCGGCCCAGATCAGGCTTGCAATCTGAGAAACAGCAGGTCGTGGACTTGTCTTTCTGTATTTGTGGCAGACGATTCTATGGGGTGATAGAGAGGTGTCAGTCGGACATTTTTGTCAGAAGCAGAAACAGTCGTTTTCCTGCAGTAACCTGATTGCCACGTCGGAAGGGGCTCTCAATGAGGCGCAATCAGTTGCAATGCCTCGAGGACTTCGTCCACTGAAGAAACAAGCTGAGTGCAGCTTCCTTCTATCATGGCATTTATTCGAGAATGGTCTGTGTCCCCGCCCCGACGGAAATCTGTTCGGATGCCGATTATGGGGATGGAACGGGCAAAGGCATATCCGATTTCCCATGCCGTACCGTCATCAACCTGTGCGCCGTCAAGGAGCGCAACGACAACATCACAGCTTTCCAGTGCGGTTCTGTCTGCTTCCATGATCCGGCGAGGAGCCTCTTTACCCCAGTGTTTTACATCTTCCTGTGAAAAGAGTTCAAACGGCCAGATGACCTCATATTCTGCCGCTTGCAGCCTCACCCTGAATGCCCTGTGCCACTGTTGTTCTGCTTCAGTAAAGAGCGGCCCAGCCTGATAGATACGCATTGTGTACCTCGGAGTATGTATCTGGAAAAATATGCATCCTGATGGACAGGTTTTGGGATTTCCTTTCTGTTTTGATCTTTAAGCTGGGGATCGAGGTGGGGTCAAGGCTGGTGGACTAATACAGGAGAATATAGGTAATTCTATTAGCAAGTTACCGATAGCAATACGGGTGTAAGGAGAAATTGGGAGTGTAGTTCTGACTGGTGCAGGGGATGATTTCTTTGGAGGCAAGGCGGGAATTTGTTGTTTGAAAAGAAAGAGCAATAAAAAAGGAACCGTTACTTCAGTAACGGTTCCTGAAATATGTGGTGGAGATGGACAGAATTGAACTGACGACCTCTTGAATGCCATTCCCTCTTTTCGTCTCTTTTTCCATACCGCCTTGTTTTGTTTTATATATAATTTCAACATATTACACAATAAGATTTTTCATAACAAATTTACCTTGGATTTGAAAAACTGGCACAAAACTGGCACAACTCTTCTATCTTGGGAACTTGATTAGGGCAAGAGGTTTTAGAAGCATGAGCAAAGATGAAACCTGGATACGACTCGAAAAAGGTATCCGGTGTAAAAAGCATCCGACCAGAAAACACGGTGTCAAACCGGACGCCTACTTTGTTCTCCGTTTTGCCGTAGATGGAAAAATGTATCAGGAAGCTCTCGGTTGGGCCTCGGAAGGAATCACTCTGGCTAAAGCCCGGGTGGAACTGGCTCGACTGAAAGAAGCTAAACGCCTCGGAGAAGGCCCCAGATCCTTACGGGAACGAAGGGATATCGCTGAAGCGGAAAGAAAGGCCAAAGAAGAAGAGGAACTTCAAAGGCAACGGAACCAGATTATTTTTTCTGATTTCTGGGCCAATACCTATCTTCCCTCTCAGCTCCATAAAGCCGACTCCAGTATGGTATCAGAAAAGGCACTCTGGAAAAACTGGATCAAACCGGCTATTGGCCATATCCCGATTGCCAAACTCACGGAGGATGATCTCGAAAGTCTAAAATACAAAATGATCCAAAAGGGAAAAGCACCGGCGACCATCAAATACGCGATGGCCGTCATTTCTCAGGTATGGACGAAAGCAATGGATAAAGGAATCGTCAGTACTCCTTCTCCCACTCAAAAAGTCATACTCCCCAAAAGAGACAATCGAAGGCAACGGTATCTCAGCAAAGAAGAAGCCCATGAACTGCTGAACAGACTGAAAGATCGAAGCCCCACGATACATGACATGGCTATCGTGTCTATGGAGTGTGGGTTACGATTTGGTGAGATTACGGCGCTGACTTGGGCTGATTGCGACTTTGAAAAACGTCAGCTGTTTATCCGGGACCCCAAAGCCAAGGCCAACAGATTTGCGTTTATGACAAGGAACGTCTACAGCGTACTCTCAAAGCGGTATGAGAACAGAACCGGAAACCTTATTTTTCCTGATGAAAATGGCAACAGGATGGCTAAACCTTCACATACCTTCAAACGTATAGCCGATGAACTGTTCAATAAAAACATATCCGATCCAAGACTGAGGGTATGTTTTCATAGTCTTAGACATACCTTTGCTTCATGGCTTGTCGGTGGTGGAGTAAGTCTTTATGAAGTCAAAGAACTCATGGGCCATGCCAGTATTGTCATGACTCAACGCTATAGTCATCTCTCTCCTGAAGGATTACGCGTAGCCATCAAAATATTGGAGGAATAAGTTATAACGAGTCCTTGCTGAATATACGAAGCTGTCAACACACCTGAATTTTATTACTACAACAACGAGGCATGGAAATACCATAGCCTCGTTTTTTTATCCGTCCTCTTAGCAGAGGATATAAGTTTATAAAATAATTCGGACAGGATATTATGTAATCAAAACGATCATTTTCCACAATCATACATT
>CAMLXE010000002.1 GCA_946490455.1 uncultured Desulfovibrio sp.
GGTATTATCGTACAGCATTCAACATAGTATGATAATTCGTTTTTCACAGGACGGAGTGTCCCGAATTTTGTCGGCAGGTCAACCGTCCGTTTCCTTTTCCAGAACAGTTGGAAACGCAGCGCAAAGATTTTGGGAGAAAGAAAGAGAGACTGAAAGAAGCAATGAGCTTGTTTTCAGTCTTGACACGGCTTTATCCCATCGCTAAGCCTGAAAGAACTCATGGCATTCGTCATGAGCCGTTTCCATATGGGAAAGGGTATAGCACGGATGGAGTGAGCTGGTTTCCGGGCAGTGCCAGAATCTGCAGGACATCTGGCAGAACGGCCTTGTCGACATATGTCCGACTGGCTCAAGAGGACCGTAGGTAAAATGGTTTTCAGCAACGCAACCATTTCAAGAGGCGAAGGGTATGGAGGATAGGCAGAACAACGCGCCCTCCCACGAGGAGGCAGGCAGCCGTACAAAGTCCGTGGCAATCGGTGTCGCGCCGTTTATCGTGGGCCTTGTCGTTGCACTCGTCTTTGGCTGGTGGCTTTTCCCCGAACTTTTGTTCAGCAAACAGGAACAACCTGTTGCGTTCAGTCATGAAACACATCTGATGGACGCCTCGTTGGACTGTACAGTCTGTCATCATCTGCGTGAGGATGGTTCTTTCTACGCCCTCCCCAGCACAAAGGACTGTGCTGTCTGTCACAGCCAGATGATGGGTACGAGCAAGGCTGAACGGGATTATGTCAACAACTATGTGAAGACCGGCAAGGAAGTAAAGTGGCTGACCTATCAGAAACAGCCCGACAATGTGTACTTCAGCCACGCCGCACACTCCATGCAGCAGTGCAATACCTGCCATCAGTTCACCGAGCGCGAGCTGTGCGGACTGTGTCACATCGATGTGCTGGCAACCGAGAATCCCCCCGTGTTCCGTGAAAACAGACTCACCGGATACAGCCAGAGTACTATGAAGATGTGGCAGTGCGAACGGTGCCATGCCAATCCCAATCACCTTGGCAGCACCAATGCCAGTAACGCCTGCTTTGTCTGCCACAAGTGAGGAGATGCCAAATGCTTGACAGACGAGGCTTTCTGAAATTTATCGGCGGAGCTGCCGTAGGTACATTGGCGACTCCTGTGGTCTGGAAGGGTCTTGATGACATATCCATCTGGTCTCAGAACTGGCCGTGGATCCCTTCTCTGGAATATGGGAACAATGAAAACACGTATGTTCGGACGGTGAGCAAGCTCTGTCCTACGGCTGTGGGCACTCGTGTACGTCTTGTCGGCGGTCGTCCCGTTCGTGTGCTGGGTGACCCCGAACATCCCCTGAGCCGCGGTGGAATCTCCGCTCTGGCTGCAACTGAAGTACAGATGCGCTACAGCCCTGCCCGTCTGAAACGGCCTCTGAAACGTGGGGCTGACGGAGCCTACAAGGCCATCAGCTGGGCTGAAGCCGAAAAGCTGCTTACCGAAAAGCTGGGGACTGCCCGGGGCAAAGAAGGTGTGGTGTGCATTTCCGGTGACGAAAACGGCACCATGAACGAACTGTTCTCCGGTTTTGTCTCCCAGATGGGATCCAACAAGTTTTTCATCATGCCCGGAGATGCACAGGTAACCGCAACAGCATGGGCCATGATGGGAGGCAAGGGCAGAGTCGGTTACGATTTTGCCAAGAGCGATCATGTCTTCGCCATCGGCGCCAATGTTCTGGAAACCTGGGGTACAGCCATTTGCAACCGGCGCGCCTGGGGCCAGGCTCGTCCTGTAGATGGCAAGCCCGGGATGCGTCTGACCTATGCTGGTGCCGTAGAAAACAATACGGCTACAGGGGCCGATACATGGTTGCCCATCAAGCCCGGTACCGAAGGCATTCTGCTCATGGGCATGGCAGAGCAGCTCATTCTTGCCGGAAGAACAGCTCCTGTAACAGCTTTTGAAGCCTTCAAGGATGTCGCTGCCAAGTGGACCCCCGAAAGGGTTTGTGCAGCAACAGGTCTGGCACCCAAGGCCTTTGAAGCCCTGATCAAGGATCTTCTGAAGGCTTCCGCTCCCCTTGTCATTGCCGGATCCGCCATGGACGAAGGCAGCGGTGCGGCTCCCATTCTCGCCGGATTCATGGTCAACCTGCTTCTTGGCAACCTGAACAAGGACGGCGGGCTGCGCGCAGTCCCCGTGGCCGATCCCGTTGTTCCCGGAGCTTTCAGTTATGCCGATATGTTCCGGCAGGACCTTGCGGCTTATGCCGATGCCGTCGCCAACGGTCGCGCTCTCGGAGGCAAGGCTGTCATTTTCTATGAAGCCAATCCTGTTTATGCGCTGCCGGGGAAGGGTATTGATGCACTGTTCCAGAAGGCCGATTTCACGGTGGCCTTCTCCTGCTTCTTTGATGAAACAGCCGCATCCTGCGACCTTGTCATTCCTTCTGCCCTCGGGCTTGAACGCTATGACGACGTCGTCAACCCCTTTGGCTATGGCGAAGCCATTTATGCCCTGGCACAGCCCGTTGCCGAGCCGCTGTTCGAGTCCCGTGCAGCCGGTGAGGTCCTCATTTCGCTTGCCAGATCACTCAAGCTGAATCTGGGATACGACAACGTAGTGAGCATGCTGCAGGCCAAGGCTGCCAAGGTTGGCGCAGACTGGGCTGCCCTTTCCGAGGGTACTCCCTTCACCAGCAGACACACGGTTGCCGTTCCCGGTCTGTTCTGCCAGGCAGAAATCATCGACCGAGCTCTGGCTCTGCCCGCCGAGGAAGGCAAACTGGCGCTTGCCCTTGTAACCAAGCTGGCATTTGGTACGCCTGAATCGGCCCTGCCACCTTTCAATACCAAAATCGTTACTCCGGACGAGCTGAACAAAAATATTCTCACAGCTCGAATCAATGGTGCCACTCTCAAGAAGCTGGGCCTGTATTCCGGTCAAAAGATCAAGCTGTCCAACAAGGCCGGAGCCGTTGAGGCTCGAGTTCTTCAGTTTGAAGGCGTCACCAATGACACCGTGGCCCTGACCATGGGCTTCGGACATACTGCCTTTGGTGAATTCAACACTGGCAAGGGCATGAATGTGATGTCCCTGTTGAGCGCTGTCACCGAGCCAGGTACCGGGCTCACCGTCTGGACTGGCGCCCGCGTCAACGCCGCCAAAGCATGAGGTTCTGAATCATGTCCGAAGTGAAGCAATTCAAAATGAAATGGACAATGGTCATCGACCTTGACAAGTGTACGGGCTGTGGTGCCTGTATGGTCGCCTGTCAGGCCGAAAACAATGTTGCCCCCAATCCTGATCCAACAAAAGTCAAGTCCATCAACTGGATGCAGGTGTTTCGGCTGTCCAATGACAAGCCATTCCCTGAACATGACACCGCGTTTCTGCCACGCCCCTGCATGCAATGCGGGAAACCTTCGTGCGTATCTGTCTGCCCCGTTGTCGCGACAGACAAAAACGAAGAGGGTGGCATTGTAAGCCAGGTATATCCTCGCTGCATCGGATGCCGATACTGCATGGCCTCATGTCCTTACCATGCCCGTTACTTCAACTGGCGTGATCCCGTCTGGCCAGAAGGCATGGAAAAGACCCTGACTCCCGATGTCTCTGTCCGTCCTCGTGGTGTCGTTGAAAAATGTACCTTCTGTCACCATCGCTGGATGGCTGCCAAGAACAGGGCCATTGCCGAAGGTCGTGATCCCATGAATCTTCCCGACGGGGCCTATGTGACGTCGTGCACCGAGGCTTGCCCCAATGGGGCCATTACCTTTGGAGATTCTCTGAATCCGGCCCACAAGGTGCATGAACTCATCAAGAGTCCCTACGCCTTCCGACTGCTGGAACGTTTGGGAACCGATCCTCAGGTGTACTACATCAGCACTCGCGAATGGGTACGCCGCCTTGGCGACAACTATCTGGAAAACGAAAAGACCAAGGGGTAGGTCATGGACGCGAAAAACTATAACAAGCCCATTGACGCCGCCCTCTTCCCGGAGGGATGTGAGCGTTGCTCGCTTCTGAAATTCCTGTTGCACCTTGCTCCTGTTGTCGCTGTGGGGCTGTGGGGTGCCTATGCTGCATTCCGCGTTCTTGCCTACGGACTCGGTGAAACAGGACTGGATGACTATTTCGGTTTTGGTTTGTGGATTACTTTTGACCTGGCCGTGATTGCGCTTGGAGCAGGAGCCTTTTTTTCCGGTGCTCTGCGCTATCTGCTGAACATAGACGCTCTGAAGAACATTATTAACCTTGCTGTTGTTGTAGGGTTCCTTTGTTACTCTGGCGCCATGCTCATCCTTGTTCTTGATATTGGTCAGCCGCTGCGTTGCTGGTTCGGATACTGGCATCCCAACGTCCATTCGATGCTCACAGAAGTTATCTTCTGTATTACCTGCTACTGCACCGTTCTGATCATCGAATATGTTCCGTTGCTCCTGGAAAACAGGCAGCTGAACAAGAACAGGCTGGTTCACGCGGTTGCCCACAATTTCCACCTGGTCATGCCTCTGTTTGCTGGTATCGGCGCATTCCTCTCCACATTCCACCAGGGTTCCCTTGGCGGTATGTATGGTGTGCTGTTCGGTCGCCCCTATATTCTGCGTGACGGTTTCTTCATCTGGCCCTGGACCTTCTTCCTGTATGTTCTGTCGGCAGTAGGTTCCGGCCCCATGTTTACGGTACTCGTATGCACCTTCATGGAAAAACTGACCGGTAAAAGACTGGTCAGTTGGGAAGTGAAGCAGACCATGGGCAAGATTGCCGGTACAATGTTCCTGATTTACATTGTATTCAAATACATTGATACTATCGGCTGGGTTACCGACATTCTCCCCCGCTCGGGTCTGACCTTTGACCAGATGTTCCACGGCTGGATCTACGGAAAATGGCTGTTCTTCATTGAACTGGTTGTGTGCGGTATTGTCCCTGCGGTACTTCTCTTTATCAAGAAGTATCGCTCCAACCCCGTTATCTTCTACACAGCTGGTATCCTTGCCTGTGTAGGTGTAACAATCAACCGCTACGTCATGACGGTACAGGCTCTTGCCATTCCGGTGATGCCCTTCGACTCCTGGGAATTCTATGCTCCCAACTGGGCCGAATGGGGTTCCTCCTGCATGGTTATTGCCTATGCCTGGATATTCCTGGCCTTCTCGTATCGCTATCTGCCCATGTTCCCGCAAGAACGTGAGCTGAACAAGTAGCACGAAACATATGGACCAGAGAGGGCGTTTTGTTTCAAGGCGAAACGCCCTCTTCTTTTTTGTATCCGAACGGATATGACCTTGGAACCACAACCGGCCAATCTGCGCGAGGCCTGCATGACACTTCCTTACAACCTGAACATTCTCGATGTCGTGCTGCTGGCAGTACTCGCTCTCTTTACTCTCAGAGGAGCCCTCAAGGGCTTTCTTGATGAAGTAACAGGGCTCGTGGGGCTTCTTTGCGGTATATGGCTTGCGGGACGATACTATGGTGAGGTAGGACGCATTCTGTCCCACTACGTTCACTCTGAATGGGTGTATGTTGTCGGATACGTTTTTGTCCTGTGCCTTGTCATGCTCGTGATCAGTATCCTGTCACGTGCCCTGCATTCCTTTCTCAAGCTCGCCTATGCCGACTGGATCAACCATCTGGCCGGGGCAGTGATCGGAGGACTCAAAGGACTTGTGCTGTGCGCCATCATGGTCACTCTGCTTGGCTATTTTCTCCATGACGCCAAATTCGTCCGTGAATCACGCATGATCCCCCCCATAAAGCAGGTCATCTCCATCTTTAGGGACGCACTTCCCCCTGGTCTGGCCCATTATCTCCATGTCTAGTCTTCGTTCAACGAGCATGAAAGGGATTTTCCACTTGCAGGAAAGTCCCTTCACTGTCTAGAGAGACTATTTTCCCAAACGGGATAAAAAGGCTGTTGTGATTTTCAAGAAAGTTCAAAAGGAGCCGGCAATGAACAGAAAGGAAGCTATCAGACGCTGGGGAGTATTATGCGCAGGTCTGTTTCTTGCGGCCTTCGGTATCGGGCTGCTGACGGATTCCCATCTGGGTACAGCGCCTATCAGCAGCCTTCCCTATGTGCTGAGCCTTATTGGAGGACTTTCTTTTGGCGGATACACATTTTTCATCAATCTTATTTTTTTCGCCGCACAGTATCTGGTTCTGAAAGGCGAATTCAGGAAGATTCATTGGCTTCAGCTGCCTACCATTCTTGTCTTCAGCGCATTTATTGATCTGGCCCGGCTCATTACAGTTCATCTTACCCCAGACTCCTATCCTCTCCATATTCTCATGTGCATAGTTGGCAGTATGTTCATCGGCCTGGGGGTAAGCATTGAAGTCGTTTGTCGTTTGACTGTTGTACCTGGAGAAGGTCTGGTCATGGCCATAGCCTATCGGTCAAAACGAATTCTGGGTAACATAAAGATCCTGTTTGATGTATCACTTGTCCTTATGGCTCTCATCCTTTCTCTCGGTTGCTTTGGAAAAATCTCCGGACTCAGAGAAGGAACCATCATTTCAGCTCTGCTGGTAGGCTCCTTTATCAAGCTGTTTTCTCGCTGGACCAACCGGCTGGAATCCTTCTTTACGGCCTGAATCCTCACCAAGCCTCCTGATATGGATTTCCTCCTGATATGATTCATTGACCTTTGCCGAATCTTGAACTTGCCCCAGTTCCCGGCTATACATATTTTTCTTCGATACTTGCAAACAAAAGGTAAACAAGTCATGGCCGAACAAACAGCTCCCCAATCTTCCAATGATCTTGCCAAAACAGCTCTGGATCGCCTGTCTTCCGTCATCGATCGGCTTATCGCTCCAGATGGCTGCCCTTGGGACAGCGTGCAGACACCTGAAACCCTCACAGAATATATTGTTGAAGAATGCCATGAGCTTGTAGAGGCCATTCGTTCTGGAAAAACTGTAGACATCATAGAAGAAATGGGCGATGTGGCCTTTCTGCTTGTGCTTGTGGGAAAACTCATGAACCGCAAGGGAGAACCGGGACTTGCCGAGGCTCTGGATGCAGAGACAGCCAAAATGATCCGCCGCCATCCGCATGTCTTTGCCGATACCGCCTATGCCAGCCAATCAGAACAGTTCAAGGACTGGGAACGCATCAAGCGTGAAGAAAAGGCCGCTGCAGGAGACGGCCCCAAGGGCACCTATGACAGCCTGCCTCGTGGGCTGCCACCCTTGACCAAAGCCTATCGAATTCATGCCAAGGCAGACCGGGTGGGCTTTACATGGCCGGAAGATGAAGATGTGGAGCGTCAGGTTGAAGCCGAATGGCTGGAACTGCTGGACGCCATTGCCGAGGGTGATGAAGCAGCCATTGAGCATGAATTTGGCGATCACCTGTTCAGTCTGGTTGAACTGGGACGCCGTAAGGGAATCAAGGCAGCGCCTGCGCTCAATGCGGCAACAGAGCGTTTTCTCGCCCGTTTTATCGCCATGGAAACGCTGGCACGTGAACGGGGACTGGATTTTGTCAATCTCTCTCTGGATGCAAAGGATGAACTCTGGAATGAGGTGAAAGCCTCAGAAAAAGCAGCATCCTCTGAGCCGACAGCCTGATGTCTGGTGGATTGGCTCTGTATCGGAAATGTGGACTCAACCTGTTTCCAGATTCAAAACCTTGCCACAGGGGAAACCGATCGTCCAATCCACAAGGCGCATCCATTCGCCAGTTCTCTTTGATGTAGCAAAAAGAAGCGGAGATTACCTGAAATTGCCAATGGGACAAAAGGAAGCGCCTCTTCCATCATCCCAACTTTTATATGAAAAACGAAATTCCATAGTGTGCCGGCTTCACCATCACCGGCACAGCAGACCTGATGGAACGTCTTTCTCACCTGCAAACACACCATGCACAAAAAAGGCTTGGAATAAATCCAAGCCCTTGATTTCAATGGTGCGCCCGAGGCGATTCGAACGCCTGGCCTTTAGCTCCGGAGGCTAACGCTCTATCCAGCTGAGCTACGGGCGCATGGAGAGTTGTTTTCTCCGCAAGGTCAGAAAACTATCTCTTGTGCCGTATCCTGTCAAGCTGTATGCTCGCAAAAAAGGAGAACCCAAAAGGACTCTTTTTCAATATGGAAACATGAGAAGCTCGAAAAAGCTGATGAACGGAAGTATCCCGTACAAGAGCCCCTGAGACTCTAACACATCACAATGACTGCTAAGGAGATCCCGATGAGTACGTCACTTACATGGTATGGCCATTCAAACTTTCTTCTCCAATCTGACGGTGTATCTGTTCTGATAGACCCATTTTTTACACATAATCCAGTCTGTCCTGTTGCATGGAATACTGTCCATCCTGATCTTGTTCTGGTCACACATGATCACGGTGATCACGTTGGTGATGCCGTTGCAATCTGTCAGAACACAGGAGCCATGTGTGGCTGTATTGTGGGAACTGCCGAAAAACTCATCAAGGCGGGAATACCTGCCAGCCAGATTCCTGGGGGAATAGGCTTCAACATCGGGGGGAGTATCACGGTCAAAGGAATCCGGGTTACCATGACTCAGGCATTTCATTCCTCGGATTCCAGTGTTCCTACCGGGTTCATCATTACCATGCCGGACGGCTTCACCTGTTACCATGCAGGAGATACGGGGATTTTCTCCAGTATGGGAATTCTTGGGCTTTTATACCCTCTTGATCTTGCACTTCTGCCTGTTGGTGGTTTCTTTACCATGGATGCCAAACAGGCTGCACATGCAGTCCGCCTGCTCAATCCGACGACGGTTGTTCCCATGCACTGGGGGACCTTCCCTGTTCTGGCCAAGACCCCAGATGCCTTTGCACAAGAACTGGCAGAACAGGCTCCCCGGACCAAGCTGGAAATCATGCGCCCCGGCATGACGATCCAATTCTGATGCAGGTACACCAGGATGCCGCTGATTGAACATTCCGAGCGAGTACGCCGCGCACTGGAATACCTTTGCGACGAATGTCGGGAACATCCAGAAACAGCCCGTGAAATTCTGATAGATCAGGTCTGTCTTCGTTTTGATCTTTCGCCTCTGGACGCCCGACAGCTTGCAGTCCTTTTCTCCCAAACCGAACAGGAACGGTAGCCCCAGGTATGCCTTCTCTTCTTCAACGCCAAATCTTTCGAGAAATTCTCTATTTATTTTCCCTGTCTTCCGGGGTGCTGCTTACACTCATCCTCATCAGCCGCGCCGTGCAGATGCGAGAGCTCTTTCTCGGGCTGGACATGGGCATTCTGGATACGCTACTGCTGTTCGCCTACATGACACCCATGTTTCTCATGCTGGTCATTCCCATCGCCTGCATGCTCAGTGTATTCCTGACCTTTTTGCGTATGAGTACAGACAGGGAACTCGTGGCGCTGCGTGCAGGGGGCATTAATATCTACCAGATGCTCCCTGCCCCTCTTCTGTTCAGCATTCTATGCATGTTTCTTACCTTATGGGTTTCACTTCACTGGCTTGCCTGGGGTATGGAAAATTTCCGAACCACCATCATGGACATTGCCAATACAAGAGCCAAGATAGTCGTACAGCCTGGCGTCTTTAATACTGATTTCCCGAATCTTGTGCTTTTCTCCCGACAGGTGGACCCTGAATCGGGAGGCATGACACAGGTTCTGGTAGATGATCGCTCTCATCCAGAACGCCACATGATTATCCTGGCGCCGGATGGACGTATTGATACTGATCAGGAACGTGCAGAACTTGTTTTCCGGCTTCAGAACGGGAAAATCTACACAACCGACAAACAGGGAACCTCGGTGCTTGGCTTTGACGAATATCTTGTTCGACTCCCTCTCAACTCTCTATTTAACAGTCTGGACATGGGAGAAGTACGACCGCGGGAAATGTCATGGGCACAATTAAGCAGCATTTCTCGAGAAGAAGCGCTCAAACGCGATGTGAACTATGCCAATAAGCTTGATGTAGAACGGCATAAGCGCTGGGCGTATCCGGTTGCCTGTCTTGCCCTGACCATCTTTGTGCTTCCTCTGGCTTCTGCCTTTGAAGGCCTGCACAGGCAGACGGGGCTCATGCTGGCACTGGCCATGTTCTTCGTCTATTATAGCCTGATGTCTCTTGGATTCAGTACAGGGGAAGCAGGAACCATTCCTCCTGTCATAGGGCTATGGGTGCCCAATGTGCTGTTCCTGCTTATAGGCATTTACGGCATTTCCCTCACAGCCAGAGAGCGGGCACCACACTTTGTGACGTTAGTTCAGAACATGCGATTCAAAAGGAAAAAGGCATGAGCCTGCTTTTTCGATATCTGACCAAAAACAACGCCTACATTCTGTTGCCCACACTTGGGGTAGGCATTGGCCTCTATATTCTGACGGACCTCTTTGAACGTCTGGATAACTTTATTGAAGCCGATGTTCCCGTCTCGATGATTGCAACCTACTTTCTGGTCAAGATGCCTCTGGTTATCTCCCAGATCCTGCCTGTCATTTTTCTGCTCTCAACGGTTATCCAGCTTTGCATCATGGCCCGTAGCCGGGAGCTGACAGCCCTGCAAGCTGGAGGAATTTCTCTTGGAATTGTAGCACGTTCCATGATCCTGTGTGGCATATTCTGGAGTGGAGTCCAGCTTGGCTTTTCCGAATATCTCGGAGTGACGGGTGAACGCGAATCGGCCCGTATCTGGCAGGAAGAAGTACGCAAGCGCAATCTTGCAGCTACAGTCCTCAAAGACGTATGGTTTGCTGACGGAAGCTGGATTGTTTCACTCGGTACTCTCTCTCCAGACGCCACGGGGACACAACTCTCCGCCTACCAACTGTCTCCAGACGGAAAAAGTCTTACCGAAATCGTCAATGCACCGACCTTCTCCGCCCGGGAAAGCCATTGGCAAATCTTTAATGCGCAGGTCTACACGCCATCAACCTACACACAAGAAACCGTTCCGGTTCTGGAACTCCCCCTGCAACAGGATCCGGAAACATTCCGGCTGGTCAGCTCCGGCACCAAACCTCAGCAGCTGCCCCTGTGGCAACTGGGAACGGCCATTGAGCAGCTCAGTTCGTCCGGCTCCAACGTAGAAAGTCTTCGCACGGCCTGGCATGCAAAAATAGCCTATGCGGCTTCCATTCTGATCATGGCCTTCGTAGCCACGGCGATCGTTTCCTGGAAAGACAATATCTATATTGCGGTGACACTGGCCCTAGTGTGTACCTTTCTCTATTACGCCCTGTACACACTGGGCACCTCTCTCGGGCAACGAGGCATACTCCATCCCTTCCTTGCGGCATGGGGAGCCAATATTATTGCCATTCTCTGTGCCATGGGAAGGCTGATTCCTGTTGTCATGAAACACAAGTAGAGAGGCACAGCAGTCAGGATTGGCCATTCACAGAATACACGCCATTGGTTCTTCAAGCACTGGGACACATTCACTCAGGTCTATTCCATGTGGGGATAACAGGGTCTGGTGCGCATAGACTTCCACTCCCATGCGACGAGCCCTGTAAAAAGTGCTGGCATAGACAGGATCAATCATGTCGGCCGGAGCAAAGCAATGTCCATCAGGACGCTGGATGCAGTAAAACATGGCTCCGCGCTCTCCGTCTCTCACAATGGCCTCCAATGCATCCAGATGCTTTACCCCTCGCGCAGATACAGCATCAGGAAACAGAGCAACGTCATCTTCTGCCAGTGTGACATTCTTGCACTCAACCCATAGCCGTGGAAGGTCCGGTCCCTCAAGCAGGGCATCCAGCCGACTGTCTCCACGGCTTTTTTCTCGTGTAAAACGTGTGTATCCAGACGCCCACGGCAAGCGCCCAGCATAAAAGGCAGCCTCCAGCAGCCTGTTTGGAGTACCTGTATTCACTCCCGCCCAAAAGCCAGTCCCCCAATTCGCTGATATTTCAGATTCGGGAACAGGACCAATCCAGACAAGTTCCAATGTCCAGCGAAGCTTGCGCCCTGGATTTGATGCGGGAGACAGAAGAACAGGAGCCCCAGGCCGCAGCAATCCCAGCATGGATCCCGTATTATTGGTATGGGCAACGTCTGGACGACCGTTAACAAGTACATGGACAAAAAAACGTTTTTCACGCCGTACAAACCGCCCAATGACGCAGTGAGCGGGAAATGGAATCAAGGGAAGGACCATAAAAATATACTCCAATGAGGTTGAACTCACCGTATTCCCTTTTCAACTGCCAAAGAATATAAACAGAAACAAGCGTGACACACCGCATGAAGATTCTCCGATGAGAAAAAAGCCTGTCTGAGGGACATTGGAGTTTCTCCATGCCAATTTACAGGACTGGACGAACCTGCTACTTCACAGAGAGTCCAACACATCCTTACAGGGGTATTTTCATGCATTTTTCCCGCAAGATGATGAATATCAAGCCATCGGCGACTCTGGCCATCAATGCCAAGGTTCTTGAACTCAAGGCACGGGGCGTATCAGTTACAAGTCTCGCTGTAGGGGAACCCGACTTCCCTACGCCAGAACATATTCGTGAAGCAGGCATACAGGCCATCCGGGATGGATTTACACGGTACACGGCAGTCCCGGGAATCCCAGAGCTGCGGGAAGCCATCGCGGAATATTTCCGTCGAATCTATGGTGTCAATCCATCTCCAGACTGCACAATTGCAAGCAATGGCGGCAAGCAGTCTCTCTACAATCTTTTTCTGGCATTGCTGAATCCGGGAGATGAAGTCCTTATTCCTGTCCCCTACTGGGTCAGCTACCCTGCCATGGTATATCTCTGTCAGGGAGTTCCGGTTTATGTTCGAGCCACGTCAGCCCAGCATTTCAAGATTACCGTGGATCAGCTCGAACAGAACCGCACTGAAAAGACCAGAATCCTTATCTTCAATTCGCCCTCCAATCCTTCCGGCAGCTGCTATACGGAAGAAGAATGCGCAGCCATCGTGCAATGGGCTGTTCAGCACAATATTTTCATCATCTCTGATGAAATTTATGATCAGCTTGTCTATGAGCCGGCCAAGCCAACCGGACTTGCCGTCTGGTGGGAACGCTACCCAGAACATATTGCCATTGTAAACGGTCTGGCCAAAAGCTTTGCCATGACAGGCTGGCGAGTAGGCTACACACTGGCCGACCCGTCTCTCATCAAAATTCTGAATCAGATCACCGGCCAGACAACAGCCAATATCTGTTCCATTGCACAAAAGGCCGCTGTTGCTGCACTGACAGGTTCCTACGATTGCGTTGCTTCCATGCGCGAGGCTTTCCAGCGCCGCAGAGACATGAGCTGGAAAGAAGTATCTTCCTGGAAAAACGTCTTCTGCCCCAAGCCGGATGGTGCCTTTTACCTCTTTGCGGATATTTCCGGTCTATATACAGAGGCATTGCCAGACGCTACGGCCGTTTGCTCCATGCTGCTGGAAAAGGCAGGAGTAGCCCTTGTCCCGGGAGATGCCTTCGGCGACCCGGCCTGTGTACGTTTTTCCTATGCTGTCGCGGATGACGTTCTCATGGATGCTCTGCACCGTATCCGCAAGGCGCTGTACGAAGCATAACAGCTCAAGCTCAGGTGCCGAGCTGACCTGAGTTCCTTACTGATTCCTGGAGGGATTATGTATACGCTGGACTGGAAACATGCCCACATAGGCCGTCTGCACGACGATAGTCTCAATCCAACTCCCGACCTTACGGCGGAACTGGGAATCTGCACAGCTCGCCTTGCAGGCGAAATGACGGCAGGAAGACTTCCCTTTCTTGACCTTCCATTCCGCAGGGAAATGGAAGAGGGCATCCAAAATCTTCTTCCGCGCCTTCAGCATTTCAAGCACATGGTCATTCTGGGTATCGGAGGTTCGGCACTCGGTACCAGGGCTCTGCAAAAGGCCTTCTTCCCTCAACAGGATCGATTTGGCCATTCAGGACCATGGGTGTGGATTCTCGACAATGTGGATGCGGATGAACTCTCGGCGATCATGACAACTCTGAATCCGGCAGAAACCCTGATTGTTACAATCAGCAAATCCGGGGGAACCATTGAAACACTTTCTCAATATTTCATTATTCGGGAATGGATGCTCAAGTGCTTCCCCGAAACTTGGCGTGAACATTTCATCTTTGTTACCGATGCCCATTCGGGCTTTCTGCGGCAGGAGGCTGAACGGGAGGGGATCCCGTCCCTAAGCGTCCCCGACAACCTCGGCGGGCGCTATTCTGTCATCTCCGCTGTAGGCATGCTCCCCGCGGCCTTCATGGGATTGCCATGGCAGACATTCCTCGATGGTGTCCAAAGCGTCAACACACAACTTGTCTACAATCCCGGTTCGACGGAAGCCTTACGCGAACACCCTGCCTGGCAGCTTGCCAACTGGTGTTCTGACCTCTATCTGAAAGACTACAGTCAGCTGATCTTCTTCAGCTATATTCCCGCTTGGGCCTGCTTTGGACAGTGGTTTGGACAGCTCTGGGCTGAAAGTCTCGGCAAGAACGGCAAGGGCACCATGCCTCTGCCCGCAATCGGGGTTACAGACCAGCATTCACTCCAGCAAATGTTTCTTGATGGTCCCAAGGACAAGGGCTGCATTCAGCTATACTGTTCCGAGATTCCTCAGTATCTTCGTTATCCCATGGATATTCCTGAAACATGGAGCTGGCTGCGCGGCAAGGCCTTCTCAGAATTGCTGCAGGCAGAAACCCTTGGTGCAGCTGCGGCACTGGCACACCATAATGTGCCTCTGGTCCGGCTCCGGGTACCACAGGCAGATATGTATGCAGCTGGAGAAGTCATGGGACTGCTTATGGCGACAACTGTTCTTACCGGACTTATCCTGGATATCAATCCACTGGATCAGCCAGCTGTAGAACTGGGAAAACGTCTGGCCTGCAGCAGACTCGGCTCAACCAACTATCCAGAGGAAGCAGCCATTCTGAACGAATTTCTCACCCGATAGCAATCAGACAGGAGCGCGGGCAACCGCGCTCCATTCTTCAGTTCCTGCCGTAGGAAGCTGTCGGTCTTACAGGAGCCAAAGTGTCCGATACCGCATCCCATAGCCATAAACAGCTTCCCTTTGGACTGACTCGTTTTCTTTCCTGGGTCTCCCTTATTCTGATTCTTGTCTCCAATATTTCTCTGGCCTTCTTTATCAGCAATTCGGCCAGAAACACGCTGCTTCAACGCCAGCAGCAATATGCTCTGCTCATTGCAAGCAATCTGAACCAACAGATATTCAGAAGATTTACCTTACCAACATTTCTGGCCTTCGGACGCATTGCCCTGCGCCAGAGCATGCAGTACCAACAGCTTGATGAAGTGGTTCAGTCAACCATTCTGGGGCTTCACCTCGAATCGCTGCGGATCTATGGTGCGGATCGTGTTGTCAACTACTCCATTGACCAGACAGAACTGGGTCTTACGGATATCATGCCCAATTCGGCAAACAAGGTCATGGAGTCGTCCATTCCCTACTTTGAAACCTTATCCAGCCTTGATCTGCTTTCCGCCATGTTCAATCTGGAGCTTCCGCCGCGCAGCTTTTCACTCAGAACCCTCTTTCCGCTGACTGTGGACCTTGGGGTCACCAATGAAACAGGCCAGCATGAATCTCTGGTTACCGGAGTTCTCGAAATCACCCAGGACGTAACCGAAGACTATGCCACCATCGTCCGCTTTCAGTGGCTGCTTTTGGGAACATGTCTTGGCTCTTCCACCATTTTGTTTGCTCTGCTTCAATTTTTTATTCTTAAGGCCGAACGGATGCTCATGGAGCGCATGGTCCGAACCCAAAAACTTGAAGCAGAACTGCATCAGAATGAAAAACTTGCGAGCATGGGGAGAGTCATTGCCAGTATTGCGCATGAAATTCGCAATCCCCTTGGCATCATCCGATCAAGCTCGGAGCTTCTTTTGCGTCGCATGGGATCAGATGCTCAGGCCTCATCCAAGGAAGCCGGCAATCGAAAAATTCTTTCGGCGATCTATGATGAATCCTGCCGTCTGAGCCAGATTGTAACCGACTTTCTTGATTACGCACGCCCACGTATGCCCAGGCAGGATACTGTGGACATGAATGCCCTTCTTTCACAGGCACTCGGCTTTCTTGAAGGAGAAATGCACCGTGTCGGCGTGGAATATGTGCGCCATACACCTCCAGAACTTCTTGTCCGTGGAGACAAGGATCTGCTTTACCGTGCCATATATAATATTATTGTCAATGCCTATCAGGCCATAGGCCATGATGGTGTCATCCGTATCCGTGGAAGGATTCTTGACGAAGGAATGGTCGAAATAGCCTTTCACGACAGTGGCCCCGGTTTTCCTCCAGAAGCCATGCAACGTCTTCTGGATCCCTTTTTCACGACAAAGGACAATGGAACAGGTCTGGGACTGCCCATTGTCAATACCATCATCTCTTCTCACGGAGGCCGGCTGGAACTTACCAATCCTGAGGGTGGCGGAGCTCAGGTTGTCATTTTGCTTCCGGTTGCCAGCAATGAAAATATAAGTAACACTCAGGAAGCAGCGAGGGATCCCAACGAAGGAATACCAGCATAATTTCGGGCATCCAGAATTATGTCAAACAGGTAGTTTTCCGGCATCCCGGTAGAATGTCATGCCTGTTGATATGGGGAAAATCGTTCAGCTCTCCTGTTATCTGTCCGACATATTTCACCTTCGGAAGCTCTCTGAATCTCAAAGGACGTTTTGATGAACGACAAAGTGCATCTTCTGGTAATAGATGATGAAAAAAATTACCTTCTCGTTCTGGAAACCCTGCTCACCGAAGCAGGATATGCTGTTACAGCAATCAATGATCCTGAAACAGCCCTGGCCTTTCTTGAAGAATCCGAAGTTGATATTGTCATTACTGACATGAAGATGCCCCGAATTTCCGGACGCGAAGTGCTGGAACGGGTCAAGAAGAACTGGCCTCACATTCCGGTTCTGATCATGACGGCCTTTGGCTCCATCGAGGGGGCTGTCGAGGCCATGCGTTACGGAGCCTTCAACTATATCACCAAACCCTTCTCCAATGATGAGCTCCTGCTCTCCATTCAGAATGCAGCCGAACTGGCCAAGGCCCATCAGCAGTACAGACTGTTACGCGAAAGCCTTGAAGAACGATATGGCAAGCACCAGATCATCGGACGCAGCCGGGCCATTCGAGACATGCTGGCCCTTGTGGACAGAGCAGGTCCCAGCAGAGCTACGGTACTCATTACAGGAGAATCAGGTACAGGCAAGGAGCTGGTCGCCAGAGCCATTCACTTTTCCTCTCCACGCAGTCAGGAACCCTTTGTTTCTGTAAACTGTATGGCACTCAATCCCGGTGTTCTGGAAAGCGAACTCTTTGGTCATGAAAAGGGTTCATTTACCGGAGCCGTGGCCATGCGTCGTGGACGTTTTGAACAGGCCAGTGGTGGGACTCTGTTTCTTGATGAAGTGGGAGAACTGACACCAGAGCTTCAGGTAAAGCTATTGCGCGTTCTGCAGGAACGGCGATTCGAGCGTGTAGGCGGAAGCGAAGAGATCGAGGTGGATATCCGTATTGTAGCCGCCACCAACAGGGATCTTATGCCCCTTGTCCAGTCTGGAGCCTTCCGAGAAGATCTCTACTACCGCCTCAATGTCGTTCATATTCCCATTCCTCCTCTGCGTGAGCGCCGCGAAGACATTCCCCTGCTTGTCGCCCATTTCGCGGAAAAGGCCGCACGTGAAAATGGGGTTGAACCCAAAACCTTTTCCATTGAAGCTCTCAATCACCTTTCCGGCTACGAATGGCCCGGCAACATCAGACAGCTGCAGAATGTCGTCGAACGCTGCCTTGTTCTTGTCCCCGGCGATGTCATCAAACTCGATGACCTGCCTCCAGAAATCCGTGATGAAGAAGCTCAGTTCAAAAGCGCCGTGGACCTGCTCCCTGTTCAGCTTGATCTGGCCGATACACTGGAACGCATTGAAGCGG
This sequence comes from uncultured Desulfovibrio sp., assembly GCA_946490455.1. Taxonomy (GTDB): domain Bacteria; phylum Desulfobacterota; class Desulfovibrionia; order Desulfovibrionales; family Desulfovibrionaceae; genus Bilophila. Next base: position 17,890 of record CAMLXE010000002.1, read on the forward strand.
CCCTCATACGGAGGGCCCTTGTCCGTGCTGACTTTGTTCAGGCCAAGGCGGCAGAATTACTTGGCATTTCAAAGAGCCTCATGCAGTACAAACTCAAAAAATATGCCATTACAGGTCATTAGGATAGATCCAGTTCAAAAGATATCTGCAGGTATCTGTCATCCTGGCTGGGAGATCATAAGACCGTGTGTTCCGTCTGTCTTCCAGAAAGCTGACAGACCCTGCCCACTGGAAGATTCTACGCTGCAACAGCCCCGCAGAAAGAGGCTTTTTCAATACACTGAGGAAGGTTGGCTTCACAGACAGTTCATGAGTCCTCCGGCCTCAGTTCCCCACAAGGCATGATTTGTCCAAAAAGAACAGGACGTCTTTTGCTTCGCCGGCATATTTCCCAATTCACCACCACGGCAAAGGGGATATTGTGAAACCCAGAAATCGCAAATCAGCAGCTTCTACTTCGCTTTCAGCCAGAGAAATTGCACTGCGCGTACTTGAACGGAGCGGTATCGCTACTCCAGTTCAGTCGCTTCTGGATACGATTCTGAAGGGGGGCGATTTTGCGCGTCAGGAGGCCTCTCTGGCCACGGAGCTGGTATATGGCTACTTGAGGTCGGAAATTCAGCTTTCGTGGCTTCTAGGCCAATTTCTGAAGGCTCCTGACAAGCTGCCTCTCGCCATGCACATCATTCTCGGCATAGCGGCTTATGAACTTCTGTATCTGGACAGAATCCCGGCTCATGCCAGTGTAAACGCTGCGGTTGAGGCGGTACGAACCCGTTTTGGACAGGGGCTTTCCCGGGTAGCCAATGGTGTCCTTCGCTCCCTTATCCGTCACGCTGAGGACGAGGATGTTCTGGCGCCTCTCTATTATGTAAAACGGATTCCCGATCCCCTCCAGCGCCTTTCCATTCGCTACAGCCTCCCCGTCTGGATTCTTGAACTCTGGATCAGTGCCTATGGGCAGGAACGGGCTGAAGCATACGCGGCAGCATCTGCCAAAGTTCCCTGGCCATGTGTACGCATCAACACTTCGCGCCGTAACTGGACCGTACTGAGAAACCAGCTGGCTCAAGAAGGAAAAAACTTTGCCCTGTCAGGCGTTCGTTTTGCACCGGGCCACGCACCTGAATCTCTCCATTCATGGCTGGCACAAGGGGCGCTGTCGTTGCAGGGAGCAGGCAGTCAGCTTGTTCTGGAAGCACTCGATGTTCAGAACTGGAAAGGTCCTGTGTGGGATGCCTGCGCCGGACGTGGGGGGAAGACGCTGGCGCTCATGGAACAGGGACTCTCCATACTGGCTGCATCCGACGTCTATCTGCCACGACTGCGTGGACTCCATGCCGATGCCCGACGCCTTGAACTCAGCCCTCCCCCTCTGATTTGCGCTTCGGCAACAGCTCCCGCCATCAAGGGAAAACCGCAGACCATTCTGCTCGATGTTCCCTGCAGCGGACTCGGGACACTGGCCCGTCACCCGGATCTTCGAATGCTGCGAACACCCGAACAGGTCCAAGAACTTGTATCTCTACAGGAACAGATACTTGATACGGCCTGGGGCATCCTTCCTTCCGGCGGACACATTGCCTATGTAACCTGCACAATCAACCCGGAAGAAAATGAAATACAGGTCTCTCGCTTTCTGGAGAGACATCCTGAAGGGGTACTGGACAGGCAGTGGACAAGTACCCCGGACGACTTTGGGACCGATCTCATGTATGGAGCACTCATAGGCAAACCCTAGTCTTCCGACCATCTCCTCTGCAAAAAAAGGCACTATTTCTTCAGAAGAAACAGTGCCTTTCAGTTCATTGCATCATCAAAGAGAGCGAACTACGCCCACCGGCTGACATGAGGAGCGGGCAAGCGTCCGAGAGCTTCAACCAGCGTATCAGGGGAGGCTACGGCAGCCCCCACCTGTGCAACAACGAGTCCGGCCGCATAATTGGCAAGAACACAGGCTTCCAGCAAATCAAGACCGGCAGCAAGAGCAAGCCCCAGTGTCCCGATAACGGTATCGCCGGCACCCGTGACATCAAAAACATCCTGAGCCATGGTTGGCACATGCCAGACCTCATCCGAGCTGCGGAAAAGGGCCATTCCATCGGCACCAAGGGTTGTCAGCAGATGAGGACATCCCGTACGCGCCAGGATCGTTCGCCCGGCAGCAAGAATCTCCTCCCGATTCCGAACGGGCAGTCCCGCACATTCACCGGTTTCCTTGGTATTGGGGGTCATAATGAATGCCCCCGAGTACAGATCAACATTGGAAGGTTTGGGATCTACAAGCAGATGAACAGGGTGCGGCAGTGCCCGTAACAGGCTGTGGAGTTCCGTCATAAAAAGCGATGTGACAAGGCCCTTACTGTAGTCGGAAAGAATGACAACGTCATGCTGCCCCAGCTCGGAAGCAATAACCGGAAGAATCATATCCAGTTCCTGCTGGCTGAAATCGCTTGAATTTTCCTGATCAAGCCGCAACATCTGCTGTCGTCTGGCCATGACTCGCGTCTTCACTGTCGTGGGCCGCTGCGGCAGGGTTACAAGAGCAGAACGAATGCCTTCTTCGTCCAGCAGCTGCCGAATCTTCTCTGCAGAGGCGTCACTGCCAACAGTCCCGGCCAAAGTCGCAACACCGCCAAGAGCAACAATATTACGGGCCACATTTCCCGCGCCGCCCAGCAGATGACGTTCACTTTCCACCCTGACGACGGGGACTGGAGCCTCAGGTGAAATACGTTCGGCATCTCCCATGAGATAGGCGTCCAGCATGACATCTCCCACAACGAGCACACGCTTGCCGGCAAGACTGGCTACACTTGCAGGATCAGGTACACCGTACAGTCCACTCATATCTGCTCCCCAGAGCGTACATCCGCAGCTTCAGGAATGCCGGGCTGTTCAAGGCCTAGTCGTCGCAGCAGATCTGCAAGCTGTTCTGCCGATTCATAAGGCAGCGTGATTCGTCCCATTTTTTCACTGCCGGCAATGGTTGCCTTGGGAGCGACCGAGGCTCTCAGCTGTAAAATTGCCCGTTTGAGAGACTCAGGTTTGGCTGTACGCCCATTCTTTGCAGATGACCCGACACTGATTGATGATGGCAGCACTCCGTGTTTGCGCCAGTAAAGAACGGCTGCTTCGGCATCCCGTACAGAAAGCTGCCGCTCCATGACGGCACGGAAAAGCACATCCTGCAAGGCCCGTTCGGGCAAAGCCAGCAGGGCACGCGCATGCCCGGGAGTCAATGTTCCCTCACGCAGAGCTTCCTGCATGGGAGTGGGCAGCTGGAGCAACCGCAGTGTATTGGCTATGGCAGAACGGCTTTTTCCCAGGCGCTGTGCCAGTTCTTCCTGGCTGAGCGGCAGGCGTTCTCTCAGACTTTGAATAGCCTGCGCCTCTTCAAGAGGATTCAGATCTTCACGCTGCAGATTTTCAATCAGAGCAGCCGTAAGCGCATCCTCATCGCTCATTTCCCGCACATGCACAGGGACTTCTGTGAGGCCCGCCCGCTGTGCAGCTCTCCAGCGGCGTTCTCCTGCCACGATTTCATAAATGGTCGTGGTCTCGGTATGACAGGGGCGAACAAGAATGGGCTGAATGATTCCCTGACTCCGAATGGATGCGGCAAGTTCATCCAGAGCCGCTTCATCAAAATGTCGGCGCGGCTGTCCCTGTCCCGGAGTCAGCGCCGCAATGGGCAAGGAGACGGGCTGTGGAGACCTGTCGTCAGGTGAATTCTTGTCTGAAGGTGTATTGGAAACGCTGCCACTCCGCTCTACAGGTACGGACGGCATATTACGGAACAGGGCATCAAGTCCCTGCCCCATACCTCGACGGGATGCGCTCATGATATTGACCTCTCTGCGAGCTTCAGTTCAAACCGTTTCATGTGAAACATATCAGCTCTTACGGGCCTGAGGAGGTCTGCGCCGTGCCACCTCCTGCGCCAGCTTCAAATAGGCTTCGGCCCCTTTGGACTTGATGTCATAGTGCAAAATGGATTTCCCATGGCTTGGGGCTTCCGAAAGCCGTATATTCCGTGGGATGACCGTTTCAAACAAATGATCAGGGAAACATCGGCTGACTTCCGTATTGACCTGCCGTGTCAAACGGTTGCGGACATCATACATGGTCAGGACCACGCCCAGCAGGTTGAGACGAGGATTCAGGCGCTTTCTGACCTGTTCATACGTCTGTAACAGTTTGACGATCCCTTCGAGAGCAAAGAATTCGCATTGCAGCGGCACGAGGATTTCTCTTGCCGCACAGAGTGCGTTCAGCGTCAGGAGTCCCAGGGAGGGAGGGCAATCCAGAATGATATAGTCATATTGCTTTTCAAGTGGCGTAAGCAGATCGGAGAGATAGAATTCTCTCCCCATCTTATCGACCAGCTCAAGCTCTACGGCGACCAGATCCGTTCCCGACGGCATCAGAGACAGGAAGGGAGAGGCAGTAGGCAGGATGGCTTCAGAAACCGTTTCCGGCTGAAAAAGGACACTATACAGATTCGTTTTCAAATCTTCCTGCGTGAATCCCAACCCACTTGTAGAGTTTGCCTGAGGATCGCAATCTACCAGCAGAACCTTCTTTTCCATAATGGACAGGGCGGCGGCAAGATTGATGGCGGTTGTGGTCTTTCCCACTCCACCTTTCTGGTTGGCAATCGCAATAATACGGGCCATGCGGACACCTCGTTAGCTGTTTCACGGGAAACATGGTGCACAATAAGCGCGTATCTTTTTCTAGAGAATGAATTGAATATCGTCAAGTCTGCTCAAATTTAGACGAAAAAAGAAATTTTTTCTTCTCTTTTTTCAAATCAATCAAATCAAAATGTTATCTGACTGTTATGCAAAGGAGTCCCTCGGTGAGAACGAGCTCATCCGAAGGACTCCTTCAATCAACAAACTGGTGAGGCCATCACCTTTTTTTATCTTCCATCTCGGCAGCTATCAACCGATTCCAGCGTTCAGCAAACGCTTCGTCACTTCTGCCACGCCAGTTCTGCATCTCCTGCAAAAAGGCTTTTGCTCTTTCCTGTAGGGCTTCTGCTGTGTCCTTATTGTCAATAACAAGATGACATCCTGCCATCTTGCGTTCCTGTGACCACTGCAGGGCATCCATTGCCTGCATCATGCGTTCTGTCCATCCGCGAATGGCAAGAAGGCGATGCCGACGTTCTTTCTCATCACAACAGACTCCAACCAGAAACGGTTCTGGTCCAGCAGAAGTCTTCTCCCTTCGGGAGTTTCCGCTCAGAGGCCCCCCATGATTCCAGCCTGTTTCAAACCATAGAGGAACTTCCGCTACTGCAAAAGCCTGTCCGTCCTTCTCCTGCATGTTCCAGAAACGTTCCAGATCATCCCAGACTAACGGATGCAGAAGAGCATTCAGTTCCTGTGCATCCATTTCCGGGAAGCTGCCGTCCGCCCCCGGCAACAGGGCTGCAGCCAGTTTCTTGCGATCAACGGGTGTATGCTCACTGGCAACAAAACGATTTCCATAGCGTTGCCGTAAGGCCTGCCAGGCTTCCTGACCGGGTTCGTAAAGGCGAATGACAGCCTCATCGGCACTCCAGATAGGTACCCCAAGATCTCCCAATGTATGCACAAACAGAGACTTGCCGCTTCCAGCAGAACCAGTAACGACAACACGCCGCATGCGTCGATTCAAGACTTTTGCAGTATCCAGAAAATCATCCGGGGGTGGGCAGCAAAAAGACATGGCTTCTCCTGTAAAAGGATGAGTAAATGAAAGTTTCCATGCATGCAGCATCTGCCTGGGAGCAGGGTCATGCGTCAGGATGATACCTGGAAGCGGAGGTACAAGAGCCTGCCCTCCTCTTCCATAGACAGCATCACCCCACAGGGGATGTCCGACATGAGCCATATGCACTCGGATCTGATGCGTTCTGCCTGTATAGATCCTCACAGCCAGCAGGGCATATCCCATTCCCCCATAGAGAACGCGCCACTCACTTTTGGCAGGCTTGCCATTTTTGACTACAGCTACCTTAACTTTGACCTGAGGATGTCTGCCGAGCGGCGCATCCACAATGCCTGTCTGTGGAGGCGTTCCCTGAACCAGCGCGAGATATTCCTTATGAACTTCACGCGCAGCAAAGGCTTCTGACAGGCGCAGTCTGGCTTCCTCCGTCAGAGCTACGCAGATCAATCCCGAAGTATCCTTGTCCAGTCTGTGGACAATTCCGGGACGAAAGCCTTCCTGTTCACGCAATGAAGGGAAATGAGCCACCAGCCTGTGGACCAATGTGCCCTTAGGGCAACTGGGGGCAGGATGGACGGTCAGGCCGGCAGGCTTATTCACAATGGCAAGGTAGGAATCCTGATACAGGATTGACAGTTCTCCCTCTTCTGGAGAGACGCTGGTGGCAGGAATACGGAGCAGGAGTTCCACATGCTGCCCGGGGGACAACCGGTAAGCGACATTCGTACAGGACTGCCCCTCAACACGACATTCGCCCTCCCGAATGGCCCGCTTTATCTTTTCACGTGAAACATC
>CAMLXE010000003.1 GCA_946490455.1 uncultured Desulfovibrio sp.
GCTGACAATGTTCCATATATGGGAGAATTTCATTTTGAATAACAAAAGGATGGTGACGAACTGTGTGTCAGCGCCAGACGATGCCTGTACGCGTGCAGGTTTTACGTTTGCACAGAGAATTGTCAGCGAGACGATAGGCTGACAAGGTATGGGTCAGAGGGTAGCGTCACCAGAATGGTTCTGCCGCATGAGGGAAGTGTACGGGACGCATTCTGTAAGATGAATGTGTTCTGAACAGGGCGTTCAGAGATGATTGGATGCAGGCATTGTGAAAGCACGTCATGCTCTGCAACGCATTGCGCCTGTGCCCTTGTAGGACAGAAGAGATGTGATTTTTCTCGACATGAGGTTTTCTTATTGGAATGCTATGGTGTCATATCGTTTGAAGGATAAAGATGTATCTTGACATGCAGTGGATGAAATCATATTCTTAAAAAGAACTGTTTGAATAGTAAATAAAATCAAGGTGGTCCAAATATGTCTTACTCCTTCCTTTCCCAGCCGGTTCGTTTCTGGTGGTGGCGCGTTGCTGACGCGAAGGGAGGGGTGCGGCCTATGTAAGCCGCTTTCCGGTCTGTCGGCATTGTTGCCACAAGCGCCATCCTCTCCCGAGGATGGCGCTTTTTTTTGTACCTTCAAACAAGGATTTCCTGCGATGACTGCTTCCTTTCCTGTCGTAACGCTGCGTCAGACGGTTCGTCGCCTTCCGGCGGACATGGATACACCCATAAGCCTTTTTCTCGGTCTGTGCCGGGATTGTTCAGGCATTCTGCTGGAGAGCGCGGAAGTTGATGGACGATGGGGACGCTACAGCGTACTGGCTGGAGATTTTCTGCTGACAGCCCGTTACCGGAATGCTGAACTTGCCCTGGATATTGCTGATGAGCGACTTGCGCCGCTGGCAGTGCTCAATGGGATGCCATTTCTGGATGGACTCCGGGCACTGATGCGCAGCCTCCATATTGAGCATTCCGAGAAAAATGGACTTCCTTCCATTTCACGGGCGCTGTACGGTTATCTGGGGTACGGCATGGCAGGATTGCTCAATCCAAAGCTGTCCAACTGTCTTCCTGTTGAGCAGGCGGATGCCTGTCTTGTGCTGCCCGGAACTGTGCTCATTTTTGATCATCTGTACAATCAGCTTTTCCAGACAGGTCTTGGAGACTTGCGTGACGTGACAGGCGCTCCCTCCTGTCCGGCTGATACCGTTTCGTCCGTAACGGAGGATGAGGTTAAGGCCGAACCTGGGAGAGAAGGCTATATGCAGGCAGTGCTTCGTATCAAGGAACTGCTTCGTCAGGGAGAAGCAATTCAGGTCGTGCCTTCCTGCCGGTTTAGCGCTCCTTTTACGGGAAATCCCTTTACCCTGTATCGACGGATGCGACGTCTGAATCCTTCGCCCTATATGGTTTATATGGATCTTCCGGACCTGACGCTGATCTGTTCGTCACCGGAGGTCATGGTGCGTTGCACCGATGGCCTGCTTCAGCTTTCTCCCATTGCAGGAACCAGACGAAGGGGCAGGGATGATGTTGAAGATGCCAGGCTGGCTTCCGAACTGCGAGAAGATCCCAAGGAACGGGCCGAACACGTCATGCTTGTTGATCTTGGCCGTAATGATCTTGGAAGCATTGCCCGACCCGGAACTGTTCAGGTTGAACGGCTGATGGAAGTGGAACGGTTTTCCCATGTCATGCATCTGACCTCACGCATCACGGCCCGACTGCGTCCTGAACTGGATGCTCTGGATGTCCTTGCAGCGGCGTTTCCTGCCGGAACAGTGAGTGGCGCGCCTAAGGTTCGGGCCATGGAAATTATTGCTGAAACGGAAAAGCTGCCGCGCGGTCCCTATGCCGGTTGCATGGGCTGGATCGGGCTGGATCAGGGAACCGTCAATCTGGATACCGGAATCACCATCCGCAGCATGTGGTTCAAGGATGGCAGAATCAACTGGCAGGCCGGAGGGGGGATTGTCCACGATTCCGATCCCGAAGCCGAATGGAATGAAGTTCGTAACAAGTCCGCCGCCATGCGTGCTGTTCTTAATCACGGGAGTGAAGATCATGTTTCTGCTCATCGATAATTATGATTCGTTTACCTATAATCTGGTTCAGGCCTTTTATGCGCTTGGCGAGCAGCCTGTTGTGGTGAAGAACGATGATCCACGCCTGCTCGACATGGCGCAGGATCCCGCTCTGAGCATGGTCTGCATTTCTCCCGGACCGGGACATCCTCAGGCAGCTGGCCTGTGCATGGAATTTCTGCGTCTTTTGAATCCCAGAATTCCGGTTCTTGGCGTTTGTCTTGGACATCAGGCCCTTGGTCTGTTTGCCGGAGCATCGGTTGTACCTGGGCCCTGTGTCATGCATGGCAAGGCTTCGGAGATCGTACATGACGGCTCAGGTCTGTTTACCGGTTTGCCCAATCCCATGCGTGTCGGAAGATATCACTCTCTGGTCGTTCGGTCAGATGTGGAAGAGGCACAGTTGCCGTTTGTTGTCACGGCACATGGACCGGAAGGCGAGATCATGGCCTTGCGGTATAAGGATCGCCCGTGGGTTGGGGTGCAGTTCCATCCGGAATCCATACTGACCCCGGATGGGCTTCGGTTGCTTGGTAATTTCCCCCAGACCGTGATGCCTGTGGACGAAGGAATACGCATCGATACTATTCTTGATACGCTTGCTGCCGGGAAAGACCTGACCGCCGATATGGCTGCAGCCGGATTTGCTTCCCTGATGGACGGAAACATGACTCCCGCTCAGGCCGGCAGCTTTCTCATGGGATTGCGCATGAAGGGAGAGAGCGCTCTGGAAATGGCCCATGCGACTCGTGCGGCGCTTGCCCGTGCCGTGCGGGTTGAAGGAATAAGAGGTCCCTATATTGAAGTGGTGGGAACAGGAGGTGACGGAAGTTCCTCCTTCAACTGTTCCACAGGTACTGCACTCACTCTTGCCGGTATGGGGTACCATGTAGTGAAGCACGGGAACCGGGCCGTATCCTCCAAAAGCGGCAGTGCGGACGCTTTGGAGGGACTTGGTGTTGACCTCAATGTAGATCCGACAGCAGTGGGAGATATCCTGCAGGAACGCAATTTCGTATTCCTGTTTGCCCAGCGTTTCCATCCCTGCTTTCGAAATATTGCGCCCATCCGGAACGAACTCGGTATCCGGACGCTGTTCAATCTGCTTGGTCCGCTGATCAATCCTGCCCGTCCCACGCACATTCTGCTTGGCGTGGCTCGTCCAAACATGATTCGCCTTATGGCCGAGACTCTGGCTCAATCTCCGGTTCATCGGGCTGCCGTGGTTTGTGGTGCCGGGGGATATGACGAAATCACACCTCTTGGTCCCAATGACATGGTCCTGCTGCGCGATGGCACGATGGAATCATTCACGCTTGATCCCGCAGACTTCGGCATTGCTCCCTGTACGCCGGAAGAACTGGCTGTCCATGATCGTGAGGAGGCGGTTTCTGTCCTGCGGGAACTTCTTTCCGGAGGAGGACCTCGGGGCATGCGGGACATGTTGACGCTTAATGTGGGAATGGGGGTGTACTTGCTGGAAGACAGGATGCCTCTTGAAATCTGCATGGCAAAGGCGCGTGAAGCGCTGGCGTCCGGCGTTGGGGGGAGGATTCTCCATGCTGCTTGAACAGTTCAGAAAGGCCAAGGAAGGCGAGATTCACCGGCTTCGGCAGCTTGAAACCATAGGACTTCTGCCTTGCTGCCATCAGATTGAACGTCCCTCCTTTATGGACGCTTTGAGGTCTTCGGAAAGGAATCAGCTGCACGTTATTGCGGAATACAAGCGTGCCTCTCCTTCGCGTGGTGCCATTGCAATGGCACTTGCACCAGAGCAGGTAGCTTCCGAATATGCGGCAAGCGGAGCGGATTGTCTGTCTGTTCTGACGGAAGAAACCTTTTTCAAAGGAGATATTCGCTATCTGTCACGTATGAGGTTTGCCGGACTTCCTCTTTTGCGGAAGGATTTCATTTTTCACCCGTTACAGGTGGCCGCGACAGCAGCCACTCCTGCTTCGGCTCTGCTGCTGATTGTCCGGCTTACCCCCGATGTCCGTGTACTGAGGAGCCTTCGCGAACAGGCGGAATCCTTTGGTATGGATGCCGTGGTGGAGGTTTTTGACGAGAAGGATCTGAAACTTGCCCGTGCATCAGGTGCCCGTATCATTCAGGTCAATGCCCGTGATCTGGATACGCTTCAGGTGGATCGTATGGCCTGCCTGCGCCTTGCCAGACATTTTCATGCCGATCGGGATGGAGAGGTCTGGATTGCCGCCAGTGGAATCGAACGGCCTGAACATCTCCAGATGGCGGCAGATCACGGTTTTCAGGCTGTTCTTGTGGGGACAGCCCTGATGCGGAAAGGTCGGCCGGGAGCCGCTCTGGCTTCGCTGCTGGGAAACAGGGAAACAGCGTCCAGAGCAGAACCTGAACCGAATACAAACCAGATCTGTGGCCGGGCACTGGGGAAGTCGGCATGAAGGTTCATGTAAAGATTTGCGGCCTGCGCCGGCAGGAAGATCTGAACTGTGCGGCTTCGCTCGGAGTGGACCTCTGTGGTTTTATTTTTGCTGCGAAAAGTCCACGCAGACTGGCTCCTGAAGAAGCCGCCGTTCTGGACAGCCGGGGGATGATCCGGGTTGGCGTTGTCACGGATACCGATCCGGACAGTCTTCAGCGACTGGTGCAGACTGCCAGACTGGACATGCTGCAACTGCATGGAGATCAGACGGAATCATGCATACAGGCTCTGGGGCTGCCTCCTGAAAAGATTATCTGGACCCTGTGGCCTTCCCGGTATGGGGATGTGAAGGCGCTTCAGGAAGCAATGAACCGTCTGGCTCCCATGGCAGGATTCTTTCTGCTCGATGCAGGGACCGGAGGTGGAGGAAGTGGAAATCGAATTGCCTTGAATTTTTTGAAGGAACTGCGTTCTCCCCGTCCATGGATTGTCGCAGGAGGGCTTGGCCCGGCCAATGTGGCTGAGGTTATCCGGTCCTGCGCTGACGCAAATTTTTATGGTGTGGACCTCAATTCCGTTCTGGAAGTGACTCCGGGGTGCAAGGATACGAAACTGATGCAGGAAGCCCTGCATTCCATTATGGAAGCTTCCTTTTTATGGAAGGCAGTCGATTCCCGACGCTGAATGCTGATGATGGAACATAGCGTATTTTCAGGATTTGTCTGCTGTGCACTTTTTTGAGTACCCCGATAATACTAGTGAAAAGGATGTGTAGTGATGAAAGGCTATTTTGGAAAATTCGGGGGGCAGTTTGTACCGGAACTGCTCATGCCTCCGCTGGAGGAACTGGAAACGGCCATGAAGGACATTTTGCCCTCACCAGGTTTTCAGGCGGAACTGGATGATCTGCTGCAAAATTATGCCGGGCGGGAAACGCCGCTGACACTGTGCCCGACGCTTTCGGAAAAGCTTGGCTTCTCGCTCTGGCTGAAACGGGAAGATCTTCTGCATACGGGAGCGCACAAGATCAACAATACACTGGGTCAGGCTTTGCTTGCCAAGCATATGGGGAAAAAGCATCTTGTGGCCGAGACAGGAGCCGGTCAGCACGGTGTGGCGACGGCTGCTGCTGCCGCACGTCTTGGCATGAGCTGCACCATCTTTATGGGAGCAGAGGACGTGGAGCGTCAGTCTTCCAATGTTCGGCGCATGAAATTGCTTGGGGCAAGGGTTGAGGCCGTAGAGAGCGGCAGCAGGACATTGAAGGATGCCATCAACGAAGCGCTGCGAAACTGGATAGCCACGCAGGAGACCACCCACTATTGTTTTGGAACGGCAGCGGGACCTCATCCCTTTCCTACACTGGTTCGTGAGTTTCAGAGTGTAATCGGCCGGGAAACACGTAGCAGAATGCTTGAAATTACAGGAAAATTGCCGGATGCCGTTGTCGCCTGTGTTGGAGGAGGCTCCAATGCCATAGGCATGTTTCATCCATTTCTTGAAGACAAAGAGGTTCGTCTGGAGGGGGTTGAGGCTGCGGGTACTGGCGCTCCGGGATGCCAGAATTCTGCACCATTGAATCTTGGCTCTCCGGGCGTGCTGCATGGACAGCTCACCATGCTGCTTCAGGACACGGACGGGCAGATTCTGCCGTCGAGTTCTGTTTCTGCCGGTCTTGATTACCCGGGAGTGGGACCGGAACACGCCTTTTTGCACGATACGGGACGGGTTTTTTATGGACTGGTCAATGATGCCGAGGCGTTGAATGCCTTCAAGACGCTGTGCCGGACGGAAGGCATTCTTCCTGCACTGGAATCGTCACACGCTCTGGCCTGGGTTCTGGAGCATCCCGAACGCTTCCCGAAACATGGGAATGTCGTGGTGAATCTCTCCGGACGTGGAGACAAGGATATGGATATTGTGCGGGATCATTTGCAGGATATTGAGGCAGCCTGCTAGGCTCCAAAGTCGTTTTTGAAGGAGAACAGAGCAATGTCGATTCTGGAACAGAAAATTCGGGCTGCCCGGGCCAATGGGCGGATAGCACTTATTCCCTTTCTTACTGCAGGATTTCCAGACAGGGAGCGTTTCTGGGAAATTTTGCGTGAACTGGATGAGAATGGTGCGGACATCATTGAAATTGGTGTGCCCTTTTCCGATCCCGTTGCAGACGGGCCTGTCGTTGAGGAGGCGTCGCGGAGGGCTCTTGAACAGGGTGTCTGTCTGCATGGCATCATGGAAGGACTGCGGCAGCGTGCCGGAAGCTTTCGGGCTGGACTTGTACTTATGGGCTATATGAATCCCTTTTTGCAGTATGGGCTGGAGAGATTTGCCGAGGATGCTGCAATGGCTGGTATTCATGGCTGCATTGTACCGGATCTTCCTTTGGAGGAAAGTGGGCAGTTTCGTGAACTGCTCGGCAGAAAAGGTATCACGCTGCTGACGCTTGTTGGTCCGAATACGACTGAAGAGCGTATGGCCATGTATGCACCTGTCAGTCAGGGGTATGTGTATGTGGTATCGGTCCTTGGAACGACTGGTGAGCGGAATGGTCTTCCTCCCGAAGTAGAAACAACTCTGGAGAGAGCCCGGCGCGTTTTTTCTGTTCCTGTAGCTTTGGGATTCGGTCTGCGTGAACCGGGACAGCTTGCAGCTTTGACGCCGGACAGAAGGCCCGACGCGGCAGTCTTTGGAAGTTCATTGCTGAAGCATCTGGACAGGGGCGGTACGGCAGCTTCCTTCCTTGATGTATGGAAGGGGAAAGGCAGTTCGTCAGAAGACTGAGTCCGGCACTGGGGCGGCATGCAGGCAGGTCACGCAGCACCGGGAACACTCTCCGCAGTTCATCAATCCTGACTGGAGAGAACGCATTGGCTGTGAACTGTGAAGCATGACGAACATAGTATGTTGGGATTATTGAGGAGAGTGGCCGTAGTGCGTGTAACTGCCTGCGGCCCTTTTCATAAAGACGTTTCAGGTGCCACCCTGTCTCTCAGGCACTGAAAAACAGGTTCAGCGCAGAAGAAGCAGTGCCGCTCCTGCACAGGCTGCACATGAACCCAGAATGGAGCCGCGTACAGGGCAGCGGCGTTCGAGAATGCCTGTGGCGACGAGGAGGGCAATGGGCTGAAGGCCGATGAGGGTTGAGGCCACGGCTGCCGGGAGGTTCTCAAGCGCCACGGAGGAGAGCCAGATGCCTCCGGCAGGTCCGGTAATGCAACCCAGAGGGAGAAGCTTCCATACCTGCGGATGCGTTTTCAGGGCCGTCCATGCCGAACGGATATGTCCGAGGGCAAGGGCAGCGCACCAGATGATGATGCAGGCTGTGGCATTTCGCATGAAGGAGAGAGGAAGAGGAGGCAGCCCCTGCCTGATGGCTTCCTTGGAAAGAACCAGCCCCACGGCCATGAGTACTGCCGAGAGCAGCGCCAGCATCACACCAATATTGCGCTTATGCGGAGGCACATGTACGGCGTGTACATCTCTCTGTTCACAGATAATGACGGCCATGACGCCGAGAGTCGCGATGATCAGACCGCAGATGCCCTGCAGGCCCAGATATTCATGCAGAAAAATGGTACCAAAGAGCGCTGTGCAGCAGGAATAGAGCGAATGGCAGACAAGGGCAGGTCGGATTCCGATCAGGAGAATGCTGCTGTACAGACAGAGATCACAGAGGATGAGCCCGATCAGGCCGGAAAGCGCCGCTACACCGAGAGAGCCTGCGGGGTAGAGGACAAGTTCTCCGGAGAAAAGACAGGCAATGCCCAGAATAAGCGAAGCCAGCGGCTGGCGCATCATGATGAAGTGAAAGACACCCACATGACGGGAGGACGCCGAGTTGAAAATACTCGCCAGAGACCAGGAAATGGCTGTACCCAGTCCGGCTGCAATGCCAAGCCCAAGGATCATGATACCGGCCTGCCTGTTGTGGTGAACCGACTTCTGAAAGAAAGGAAAAAGCACGATAGCTCTGTCGGAGCTGGCTGGCAAGGTCGGTCATATGGCAAGGGCAACGGTCGTTGCCGTGTGGAAAGATCTCCTCTATAGTCACTTTGAACAACCTGCGGACGTTTTTTTGTGGCTTTTTTTCGGCCGTTGTCACGCGGAATCTGTCTCCTCAAACGGAGATTCCGTACAATGGTACAATTCTGAATGAGGTGAGTCATGCACCTTGTCCTCCTTCTTGTCCTTTGTGTGCTGTTCAGCTGCCCGGCGCAGGCTGCGTCAGAGGTATCCCCTGCCTATATGAAGATGCTCCTGATTCCTCCTCTTGAAGGAAATGAGGCTCTTTCTGTCCAGTTTGTTCCAGATGAGGCCCTTTGCCGGAAAGCGTATGGAGATGACTGGAATCGACGCTGCCTTGCCGCTCCCGGACAGGATGGAGCCTTGGCGAGAGGTGTACGCCTTCTTCCTGATTTGCCCGGAGAATGGAGGTGGAACGGCAGCTCCACACTGGAATTTCGCCCGAAAGAAATGTGGCCTCAGGCGACATCCTGCACCGTCAGGCTGGACAGGCTGCTTCTTCCCTCTCGTATCAGACTGAATTCGGAGAAAATTGACTTTGCGACGCCTCCCCTTGCCTCTCTTGGTATCCATGGGACCATGTGGGTTGATCCTGATTTGCATGGAGAGCGTGCAGTTTCCTTTGATGTGACGTTTACGACTCCTCCGGACAGAGCACTGGTGGAACGGGATACCGTTCTGCAGATTGGGGAGGGAATGCTTGGCAAAACGGAATTTGTCTGGAGCGGCGATGGCAGGGCCTGCCTGATCAGGGCGCGTATCGTGACGATGCCGGAAAAGCAGACCGCAGCCATCCTGCGCCTGCCCGGTATTGCCGGGAAAGTCATTCGGGAGGGGACAGGCTGGAAGGTCCCGGAACAGGAAAGGACAGCCATGCAGCAGGTGACTGTCCCCGGCCTGTCTTCACTGTTTCGCATTCAGGAAGCCTGGCTGGAACCGGTTCGGAATGCCTCTCTGGCCGGTGAGTATCATCTCACGCTCAAAACGTCTCTGCTCATTCGACCCGATACCGTGCTCAAGGCCATGACAGCCCTGCAGCTTCCTCGTTCTCTTCAGCCTGACGCTGCAGAAGCAACTCCGTGGACCAGAGCTCCCATTATTGATGAAGAAGTGCTCAACCGATCCACAAAAGTAAAGGTGGAATCCCTTCAACCGGCTGATCAGCCCGCAGAAACATTGCGGTTTAAGGTAGCTGTGGAACCGGATGCCTATCTGTTTCTGGATTTGCCGGGAGGATTCGGCCCCTCTCAGGACCTGCCTCTCCAGCGCTCATGGAGAGAGGTCTTTCATGCCTCTCCATTTGGGGTGGAACTTGATTTCCTTCAGCCGGGCAATGTTCTTGTCCTTGGCGGCGAGCAGAAACTGGACCTTTATGCCAGTGGGCTGAGTGCCATACACTGGCGTGCTTCCCGTGTCCTGAATCCTTTTCTTGGATTCCTTGCGATGCAGAGTTCTCCCTTTGCGGACAGCAATATGCTGCTGGATGCTCTGGGGGATGCCTGTGAAGGGGATATTCCGTTGCAGCGTACCGCGCCGGGAGGGCCTCAGTTCGCAGTTCTGGACATGGTGCCCATGCTGCAGGATGGCCGTGGACTCATGCAGATTCAGCTTTCCGGCATGGATGGAGATCGAAAGGTTGCCGAGGCTGTTCGCCTTGTGCTGATTACGGATCTTGGCCTTGTCGCGAAAAGGAATGCGAACGGAACGCGGGATGTGTTTGTCTGTTCCCTCAAGGAAGGGAATCCTGTTCGCGGAGCCAGCGTGTCCATCCTTGGTTCCAACGGGCTGCCTGTGGCCGAAGCCGTTACCGATGCGGATGGCCGGGCCATGTTGCCATCCGTATCCGGTATGGAGCGTGAGAAGACCCCTGTGGCCATAATCGCCCGACGGGATCACGATATGGCCTGGCTGCCACTCAATGACTTTTCTCGTGTCGTCGATTATTCCCGTTTCCCCATTCAGGGCCAGACTGGCAGTGAGGACGGAATCAATGCCTATGTCTTCAGTGAGCGCGGCATGTTTCGTCCCGGAGAGACTGTTCATTTTGGTGTGATCATACGACGTGGTGACTGGAAGGCTCTCCCGTCAGGACTCCCTTTTGTTGCGGAGCTCCGTGATGCTTCAGAACGTACGATCATGCAGCGTCAGTTCTCTGTAGGGCCGGATGGGCTTGCAGAACTGAGCTGGCATTCCTCGGAGGGGGCTGCCGCTGGGCGGTATCGCCTTGACATACAGATGCCGGACCCCAATGGCATTCCTGAGGTCCTTGGGTCGGGAGCTGTTCGACTTGAAGAGTTTCAGCCGGATACGCTATCCATTGCCGCACAGGTCGTTCCAGACCCCGGAAAGGGATGGATCAGCTCTGCCGACGCCGTAGCCAGAATTGATCTCAAGAATCTGTACGGTACGCCTGCCGGGAATCGTCGTCTGCGGGGGCAGCTTTCTGTCAGTCCGGTGCGGCTGACATTCCCCGGATACGAGGATTTCACCTTCCACGATGCCATGCCCTATCGGGGATCGGCGCTGCGCCTTGATCTTGCCGAGGTTCGTACTGATGCGGAGGGAAGGGCCGAGCTTCCCCTGCCTCTTGAGAGATTACGCGGTGGCACACTGGCCTGTTCCCTGCTGATCGAAGGATTTGAACCCGGCGGGGGAAGGGCTGTGACCATGCGCCAGTCTTTCCTTGTCTCTCCGCTCAGGGCCATTCTGGGCTATCGGCCTTCCGGTGCAGGGTGCAATCTTGAGTTCATTCCTGAAGGAAGCGCAAGCCAGCTTGAATTTGTCGCCCTTGACTCGTCGCTTCACCGTACCGATCCGGGTAAACTGAGCTTTTCCGTTGCGGAACGTCGTTCTGTAACCAGTCTGGTCACAGACAGCGAGGGGCGTTACCGGTATGACGAAACACCAGTGGAGCGGGAGGTCTCTGTTACAGAACAGACCTTCGATGATGAAGGAAATCTGGTGTGGTCCATTCCCACGGCACGTCCCGGAGAATATCTGCTCAGCGTGCGTGATACTTCGGGACAGGTCATGGCACGAATTCCCTTTGTGGTGGCGGGAAACGATGATTTGCGTCCCGCCCTGAAGGATCGTCTTCCCTCGGGTACACTGCGCTTGCGTACGGACAGGGTGGATTATGCGCCGGGTGAGAAGGTCCGGCTTCTCCTTTCTGCGCCATATGATGGCATTGGTCTGATAACGCTTGAACGGGACAGTGTCGTGGCCTGGCGCTGGTTCCATGCCCAAGCTGGAAACAGTGTGCAGGAAATTGACATCCCCAGCAATTTTGAGGGACGGGCCTATGTCAACGTGTCACTGGCGCGTTCGATTTCTTCGTCAGAGAGTTTCATTCAGCCCCATTCCTGCGCGGTAACACCCATTACCGTGAACGGCAGCGCACGAAACATGGGACTTCAGCTTGCTGTTCCGGAAAGCAGGGTCGCACCGGGGAGTGTCGTTGCTGTTGCCCTGTCTGCCAGACATCCCGGCAAGGCCATTCTTTTTGCGGTGGATGAAGGCGTTCTTCAGCTTACCGCCTTTGCGACACCTGATCCTCTGAGATATCTGCTTGAGGACAGGGCTCTGGAAGTTGAGACACTGCAGATGTTTGACCTGCTCATGCCGGAGTATGGGCGGTATCATATCCCGGCCTATGGCGGCGATATGGAAAAGACCGGAGGGAGATTCCATAATCCCTTCAAGCGAAAGGGAGAACCTCCGCTCAGCTGGTGGAGTGGAATCGTGGACATAGGTCCTGAGGCCCGAACCTTTTCCATTCCTGTTCCGGGATATTATAACGGCAGTGTACGCATCATGGCCGTGGCTGTTTCTCCGGACATGACCGGAAATGCCGAGGCAGCGGCCCTCATTCAGGGATCTGTTGTCCTGACCCCTCAGCTTCCGCTGCTTGCTGCTCCGGGAGACAGCTTTGACGCTTCTCTTGCTGTGGCCAATACGACAGACAGAGACATGACGTTCCGACTGACTGCAGAAATGGATTCGGCTCTGCATCCAGCAGTCCCTTTGCCCGAAACGATTGCCGTTGCGGCAGGGGGGGAACAGCAGGTACCTTTTCGCATTCAGGTCGGTGATGAACCGGGCAATGCCACAGTACGTTTTGCGGTGACTGATTCTGATGGCAGAGAAACTGTACGTTCGGCGTCACTGTCCGTACGCCCGGCTTCAGCTCTGCGTGAGAGCCTGCAGGTCGGGACAGCTTCATCCTCCATGCGTATTGAAACCGGACGTGAACTTTACCCGTGGTCTGCCAGGGGGTCAGCTTCGGTTTCTGTGCTGCCCCTGCCCGCCTTGCGGGGACTTGTCCGCTACCTTGACAGCTATCCCTATACCTGTACGGAACAGCGCATCAGCCGGGCCATGCCCTATGCACTGCTGATGAATTCACCGGACTTGCTTGCAGATGCCGGGAGCAGGCCTGAAGACATTCTGAAAAGGTCCAGACAATATGTGGATGAGGCCATTCAGGGAATTCAGCAGGGACTGAACTGGAATGGAATTGCGCTATGGCCAGGAGGACAGGCCGATTTGCTGGTTACGGCGTATGCTGCCGATTTCCTGCTGACCATGCGCGAGTCTGGCGCTGCATTGCCCGGAGGTTTGCTGGAGAGTGTCTGCAATACCCTTGAGCGCGCTCTGGACCGGATTCCTGAATCTCTGGAGGATGGGCGTGCGCAGGCCTATGGTCTCTGGGTGCTGACCCGTGAGGGGAGAATTACCACCCGTTCACTTGAACAGCTCGTCAGACAGCTTGAGGAGCGCATTCCCGGATGGCAGGAAGATGTGACTTCCTCCCTGCTCGCCGGAAGCTGTGCCATCATGCGCATGCATGATGATGCAAATCGTCTTGTTGACCTGTATCAGACTCCGGGAAACGCGTTCCGGCAGCAGGACCTGCTTGATGCCCTTGGCGTTCAGTCTCTTCGGGCTTCAGTGCTGGCACGGCATTTCCCGGCAAAAATTGCACAGGAGCGTTCCGTACTTGCTCAGGAACTTCTGGATACCATCAATCACGGTGGATATGTAAGCCTGTCCTCGGCCCTTGGCATTCGGGCCCTTTTGGATTTGGGACAGGGGCTGGAAAGCAGATCTCTTTCTCAGGTTGGCCTGCGCTGCACAGCCATGCAGCCGGGCTTTGATTCCATACCCGCAGTGGCGCAGGAACATTCAGGCATGCTGACCCTGTTCCAGCCGGGTTGTGCTGCCTATGCTCTGGACATGCCGGAGCAGGGACCTGAACTGTACTGGGAAGTTTCAGAACAGGGATTCGATCGCCGACCGCCTTCGGAAGCGCTGATGCAGGGGCTTGAGGTCTCTCGCGTCTATCTTGATGCAGAAGGACTTCCCGCGCAGACAGTGCAGCAGGGGGATATGATCACCGTACGCATAACAGCCAGATCGCATGGTGCCCCTGTTTCCGATGTGGCGCTGGTGGATCTGCTGCCCGGTGGTTTTGAGCATGTGCTTTCGGAAACTCCGGATATGACTGAAGCCGGTGATGGAAACATGGACAGAAGAGAGGACAGAATGCTTTTCTTCCTGTCTCTTGATACGGAACCACACTCAGTGAGCTACAAGATCCGTGCCGTAAACAGGGGAAGCTTTGCCTTGCCACCTGTTCAGGCAGAGGCCATGTACAACAGAAGTCTGCGTGCCCATTCGCAGGCTGGTGTCATTGAGGTGAAGTGAATCCCCAAGGGGATCACTGAGAAGATCCGAAAGGTCTGTCTCATGCCGCTGAAAAGTCCGCTGGCTGGAAAGCAGTATGCTTTCACCTGGATGGCAGTAGAAGGGTCTGTTTGAAACATCCGGGAAGGAACGTGCGTAAAGCTGTCTGGATCACACTGGCAATCCTGTTGATGCTGCCGTCTGCATGGTTTTGGGGATGGCTGCTCCTGTCGCCGGCGCCACCGCTGCTTGAGGGCATTTCCTTTTCGCCGCTGGTTCTGGACAGAGAAGGCCATCTGCTGCGTATGGGGCTTTCCGAGGATGAAAAATACCGGGTGCGTGTGCGCGTGCACGAAGTGGCTCCAGAGGCGATTCAGGCTGTATTGCTCTATGAAGACAGATACTTCTATCGTCATCCCGGGGTAAATCCCCTGTCTCTGTTCCGGGCTGGAGCTGACATGCTTGGCGGAGCGCGACGTATGGGTGGCTCAACAATCACCATGCAGGTGGCAAGGCTTCGTCTGGGACTGAAAACAAGCTCGCCTGTGGGCAAGCTTGAGCAGATGGCCCGGGCCCTTCAATATGAATATCACTATTCCAAGGATGAAATCCTCGAAGCCTATTTCAATCTCGCACCCTATGGAGGCAATATAGAGGGCATCGGGGCCGCTGCCCGTATCTATTTTCATACGACCCCCTGGAAACTTTCCAGAACCGAATGCCTTGCTCTTGCGGTCATTCCCCAGAACCCTGTCAGGCGTTCCCCTCTGAAAGGAGAAGATTTTGAGTCGGCCCGCATGCGGATGCAGGCCCTTGTGAACGAGGAGGAGCCGGGATTTCTGCAGAAGCAGCACACTTCATTTCCGTCAGAGAACAGGGCCTCCTTTGAGTCCGTCAGAGGTGCCACAGAATATTTTTTCCTGCGGTCGTCTTCGACAGATGGGACTTCCCTTTCTCCTTTGCGTGTTCATGGTCCGGCGCAGCTTCCGTTTACTGCACCGCATGTATCCGCCGAGCTGTTACCTCTCTCTCAGGACGGTCACCCAATTCGTTCTTTCCTTGATTCTTCTCTTCAGCGGACGCTTGAACGGAGCATTCGTGCCTTTGCTGCACGCGGGCGCCGATATGGCCTGAATAACGCGGCAGCGCTCCTGATTCACTGGCCAAGCATGGAAGTACGGGCACTTGTCGGGTCAGCCGATTTTCATAATGAATGTATTTCAGGACAGGTGGATGGCACACGGGCCCGTCGTTCTCCCGGTTCCACGCTCAAGCCGTTCATTTATGCAATGGCTCTGGATCAGGGACTTATTCACCCTCAGACGCTGCTTTCAGACTCTCCGCGAAGTTTCGGTGGGTATGATCCCGAAAATTTTGATCGGTCCTTCAGGGGACCCTTACCGGCCCATGAAGCATTGCGAGCCAGTCGTAACCTGCCTGCCATTACGCTGGCTTCAAAACTGCATCCTGATCTGTATTCCTTCCTCCAGCGGGCCGGGGTAGAGCTGCCTTTTGATGCGGAACATTACGGCCTGAGCCTTGTGCTTGGCGGTGCGGAAGTTTCCATGCGGGAAATCGGGGAGCTGTACGCCATGCTGGCAAACAAGGGCGTATGGCGATTTGCCCGTCTCTATGAAGGGGAACCGGAGCAAAAGGCAAAGTCCCTGCTTTCCCCAGAAGCGGCCATTGTAACCTTACGCATGCTGGAAGATGAAAGAAACAGCGTACGGACACGCTGGGGAAGGCTTCCCCTGCGGTTCAAGACAGGAACCTCCAACGGATTTCGTGACGCATGGACAGCCGGTGTGGTCGGTCCCTATGTTCTGGTCGTATGGGTCGGCAATTTTGACAATACGGCCAATCCGTTGCTGGTTGGCGGTGAGGTGGCGGCTCCCCTTTTTACGGACATTGCTCAGGCTCTGGCCTCAAATGAACGTGAAAACCTGCAGGATCTGATTCCGGAGCAGCAGAAGGGGCTGAATATTACACGGGAAACTGTCTGCGCGGCGACGGGAGATCTGGATATTTCTCTGTGCCCCGACACCGTTGAAACGTGGTATATCCCCGGGCGTTCTCCCACACGGTCATCGGGGGTTTTCCGCCGAATTCTGATTGATACGGAAACAGGGCTGCGTGCCTGTCGTTCCGTTCCCGGAAAGACAGAAGAACGTGTATGGGAATTCTGGCCTTCGGATCTGACGGCTCTGTTCCTTCAGGCAGGAGTGGTCAAACCGCCTCCGCCTCCTTTTGCACCGGAGTGCGTTTCGGAAGTACAGCCCGGTCTGCCGCCGCGCATTCTGTCACCGAAGGAAGGTATGATCTATCGCATACGTCCTTCAGAGACCGGAAGAGATACCATTCCTCTCATCGCCGGGGCAGATGCGGATGCCAGCGCCATTTTCTGGTTTACAGGTGATCGGTTTATCGGGCGCAGCCTTCCCGGCAAAACCATTTTATGGAGTCCGGCAAGCGGCAGACACCTTCTGCGGGCAGTGGACGACAGGGGGCGTTCCTGTACGCAGACTGTTGATGTCAGATAGGTGATGTTACAGTCTGATGGTATTACGCATGGCATCACACCTCTGGAGTCACACTTCCGGGATCCTTTCTGTTGCGAGTCCTGTCTCGACCTTTGCATGTGAACGGACATAGTTTCTGGCCGATTCTGCTCCCATATAGCGGGCCAGCAGCGGCAGCGGGGCCTTTGGAAGATCGACAAGCAGCAGTCCATCGAGCGTATTGAATGCATCATCCTGATGGAAGGCCGCGATACGTCCTCCCAGCTTCAGATAGTGTTTGAAAAGAATGGGAATGCCACGCCCGTTATTGAGATCACGGACCAGAGTGTCCAGCTGGCGGTAATCAATCTCGCCACACCTGATGGCCCGGTTCAGAACAAGACCTCCCGTGCGTTCGTCAAGTCGCAGATTGTGCGGAGGACGGCGACCGGATACTCCGGCTCCAGAAAAACCATGTCGGGAAAGCAGATAGGAGGTTACAAGGGCAAGTCCTGCTCTTGAAGTTGTAAGGTTCAGGCTTGCAGGTCCAAAAAGTGTCCTGATGGAAGGGGTTCTGAGGACAAAACGGGAAATCCCCTTCCAGAGAAGCAGAAGCGGAAGAAAGTCGCGCTGATAGCGGGGATGGACCAGAGCTCGTCCCAGTTCGATGCTCTGCGAATATCTGGTGAAGAATGCAGGAGAGAATCTGAAGAGCGTATGGCAGTATAAGCCCTTGACGCCCTTGGAGTGCAGGATTTCTGAAACAAGGCCAAGCCGGTAGGCTCCGGCTAATTCCCGAGTCCGGTCGTTCCAGAGCAGGAGATGCCAATAGTGACGATCGTAGCTGTCCAGATCAAGAGCCAGTCCTGTTCCTTCACCCTCATTCCGGAATACTTCTTCGCGGATTCTTCCAAGTTCTCGGAAAAGCATGGGGGATTCCGCTCCATGACGCAGGAAGACCCGATAGTCGCCTTCCTGTACAAGCAGGGCAGAGGAGGGAAGACCGGCAATTTCTTCTTCCAGAAGTTCTTTGGGAGTAGGAGGCGCCAGAGGTTGCAGCTCGCGGGATACGGCAGTTTTTCGGGGGGAGTCCGCCAGTTCATAGCAGCGCAGGCGGATATAGTCGGTCGCCGTATGGGTATCCGGCAGAGCTGTCAGGGCTCGAATGGGGTTTCCTACATGGACATGGACTTCCTTTCCTCTTCTGGCGAGAAATTCACGGGGCAGAAGCATGGTCCGGCAGAGGGGATGTATCAGGCCGGCCAGAGAAAAATGCAGACTGTTTCGTCCGCTGAAATACAGGGGAACCACAGAAGCTCCTGAGCGTAAGGCCAGGCGGACGGCGGCATCGTTCCATTGCGGGTCGGTTATGCCGCAGCCAGCCTGCCAGTGAGAGACTTCTCCTGCCGGAAAGATGGCGAGAGCCTTTCCCTGTTCAAGATGGTGCAGTGACTTGCGCAGTCCTGCCAGATTGCGACGGGGTGCCGTTTCCCCTCCGAATGGATCAACTCCGATAAAGCTGCCGGCCAGAGGATCAATCTGACTCAGTATGGAGTTGGCAATGATTCGCAGGTCTGGCCGCAGAGGGGTAAAGGCAGCTATGAGAACCAGCCCTTCCAGAAGCCCGAAAGGATGGTTGGAAACAAGGAGCAGGGGACCTTCCCGAGGAATGGCGTCCAACCCATGGATTTGCATACGAATCTTGAGGCTGTTCAGGATACCTTGAGCAAGGTCTTCCGGAGAGAGAGGGGCTTTGAGTGGATCGTAGAGAGAGCAGATTTTGTGCAGCCCGAGAATTTGTCCCAAAAATTTTTTCAGAGAGAGCGAAAGAGGCAGAGGAACAGCCGATAACAGATTCTCTTCAATGTGAAAGGCCGATATGGGTTCGGAGGCTGGCAGCGGTATTTCGTTCATGCTGCCTTGTCCTTCAATGAAGGGCAAGGCCTCTGGAAGACGCGGATTTGATCTGGAGGGCGGGCAGAGTATTGAAGATTGAGACATGGCAGTCTCCTTCGGTGAAAAGGTTGATTCCCGATCCTGCGCAGGGATGCTGTTCCGTCTGGAACCAGTCATGGTTGTACGTTGACTTCGTGACGGAGCTTTGACGTTCATGTAACGTTTTCTTCGCGTCAGAATGATCCATCTACTCAATATTGCATATTATATTTATGATCGGAATGTTCCGGCGGCTGAGAGCGCCGACTGCAATCAAGAGACAGTTCCGATTGCGAAAATGACAGGAGCCGGATATGGTGACGGCATTTCGGAAGGATGTCAGGCTTCACTCCTCAGAGATTTCATGCCTGTCGTACTCCTTGTGTACTGCCCACGGAATTGTCGGAGATCGTGACCTTTAGGGAAGGACATCCATGATAGAACGCTTTGAACCTGTGACCAATATCTTTGACTTTATCCAGCATTACTGGTTTCACAGACGTGTTCAGCGCGCGATCGCTCTGATTGTCTTTTTGGGCTATGTTGTGAGTCTGATTGTCATTGAAGCCAATCGTGAAGGACTGCTGCCCGAGCCGTTCGGGACACTGCTCCCAACCAATCATTTTCAGGCCATTCAGGGCGCGCTGACTCTGATTCTTCTGATGGGAACAGTAAGCCTGATCATGAGCATTTCCTTGTCCCTGTCCAAGGCTCTTGGCCATCAATTTGAGATCATGGCTCTTATCTTGTTGCGGGGAGCATTTCGGGAACTGTCCGCACTGCCCGAACCTGTTGCCCTTGCCGATGCCATGCCGCTTTTGCGTATCGGAACGGCGGGAACAGGAGCTCTGATTATCTTTGTCTGTCTTGGATTCTATAATCGTCTGAGAACACATCAGAATTTTATTGATCTTCCGGAAGAACGCATGCGGTATGTCATGGCCAAGAAGTCCATTGCCCTGACATTACTGATTATTGTGGTGGGGATTGCCATTCGGGATGTGATCATTCTGTTTTCTACGGGAAGGGATGTGGCCTTCTTTGAGACCGTATATACCATGCTTATTTTTGCCGATATCGCCTTTGTTCTTATTTCTCAGCGATATATGCCAACCTTTCCTGCCGTGTTCCGGAATTCTGCCTTTGTTATCAGTACGCTGCTCATGCGGCTTTCCCTGTCGGCGCCGTTCCCCTGGAATACGGTCGCCTGCATATTCGCCGCGGTGTACATTCTTGGTCTGACAGCGGCCATGCGCTATTTTGGACCCAGTATCAGGACGCCGCATTAGCATATAGAAAAAGCCGGATGGCCTTTCCTTGCCAGCGGCTTTGGAAATATGAAAAGGGCGAGGACACTCTCAGTCGGAAGGGGTGCGCTGACGCGTCCTGATTGCGAGATGAAGGTCTGGAGAAGGAACGGCAGGATAGATTCATCCATACAGCCTGAGCATCATGCCGGTCTGGTCTTTTCGCTATCCGAAGCCGTCTCTTTGTTCGCCACAGTTACAGAATGATTTCTTCAAGATCGTCAGGAACAAAAAGATTTCCATGGAAAAACTGGCGTCCTTCCTCTGTGTACAGCCTCTTGCGGTCAGCAAGCTGTGTATCTTCCGTATGCCAGAGTACGAGATTGCAGACGTTGAGTTCGGCAGCAGCCTCACAGGCTTCCCGAACAGTACTGTGAAATTTTTCATGGGGCTTGAAGATGGCACGCTGCGCATACAGGCAATAGGCTTCACTGAGCAGCCAGTCACAGTCTTTGGCATGGCGACGTCCGGCATTCAGCAGAGGCTCGTCTCCCAGAAAGACGAGGGAGCGTCCATTATGCAGACGTGCGGTAAAGCCAAATTGATGCGTCAGGCTGGAGCCGATATCAAAAAAGGTAAACTGATACGTTCCCAGACGCCGTTTTTCCCCGTCCTCAACTTCCTGAAGAAGAATACGTCTATCCACAAGATCGGCCATGACAGGGGCCAGCGTCAGCTGTGAAATCGTTCGGATTGTCTGCGTGAGTCCTCCACCAGCATGGATGCAGAAATAGCCTTCGTACTGGTCCGCAAGCATGAGCGTGGCAATCTGGCGGATAATCCATATCATACCGAGCAGATGGTCCGTATGCTGATGGCTGACAAAGGCATGTCGAATGGAGGCCAAATCAAGTCCCATCTGATTGAGCCTGTGGATGATGCCGTTACCGCCACCGGCATCCACCAGAATGGCATGTTCCCCGTCATGCAGGGCAAAGCAGGTGTTATAGCAGCGAGTTACACTGGCGTTTCCTGTTCCAAGAACCATAAGTCGTTCCATCATGCCTCCTGCAGTTCCATATCCGACGACACTTACGCAGACGGCTTCCTTTGGGAAGCCGTAGAGAGAGTTCTCCGAAATTTCTCTACGTGTTCTATCCGGCAGAACAGGGGAAGACAACAGAAAAAACGGAAAAGGACCGGTACAGTATGGATTCACTGCGGAATACGCTTCTCGAAGTGTGTTCTCCAGAAACATGTCTGCTGACAGGCATGGTTCGTCTGTCAGCGGGAATCTTTTCCCGTCACCTGATTCACTGTGTATGCCATGACATCTTACAGTTGAACAGGAATAGGCAGTTTCTGGTGAACAGGAAGACCCTGTGCAATCCCCCCCGGAATCAGAGAGAATCCTGAACAGAGACAGATGCTGGATGGTTTCGGGAAAGGGATCTGTTTTTTATTGCTGTGTTTCTTCTGGTTTCTGAGGTACCTCTTTTGACTGTACATGGCGGCAGCGAAGACTCTCGCAGTATGGGCAGGCTTCACCGTTTTTGAGGCTTTCCAGAATGCCGCATTCGGCATGCTTTCCCCCGGAGCATTTTTGCAGAAGCGTCTGCAGATGTGTCTTCAGATGCATCAGTGAGGCGATCTGTGCATCAACGCCAGCGATATGCTTTTCGATAAGAGAATTGATCCAGTCGCAACTTGCCTCTGGATGATCCTTGAAGGCAAGCAGATCGCGAATTTCGGCAAGATTGATGCCATGTTCGCGGCAATGACGAATAAAGCGCAACCGCTCAATCTCTTCATCGCCATAAAGACGATAATTGCCGCCACTTCGTTCAGGTTCGCGCAGCAGACCTTCCTTTTCGTAATACCGTATCGTGACCACCTGACAGCCGGTCATTTTTGCGAGCTCACCAATTTTGACTTTCACAGCAGTCCCTCCGCTTATGGACAGAATAGTAGGGATGAGGGGAGTGCCTGTCAAAAAGTAATGGGAGCATCTTTGCCATATTGCGCTTTAGGGAGACGTTCCGACTGCAGGAACGATCTGTCCAGGATGAACAGGGTACTTATGACTGTTGTGATAGTATCCAATGGAGCATACTGTAAAAAATTTGATACAAAGTTACTGCCTGCAACAAGTTGCCGATAGTGTTGCATGCAGTGCTGTAAGGCGTGTTCTCTTGCATAGGGGCAACCGGGAAGTTGTCGGTG
>CAMLXE010000004.1 GCA_946490455.1 uncultured Desulfovibrio sp.
GGAACGTTAGAAGCGCCCGGCCATGGCCCTCAGACGCGCCACACGATCATTGATGTCGGGATGGGTGCTGAACAGTCTGGCCATCCCACCTCCAAACAGAGGGGCAACAATAAACATTTCCGCCGTGGTGGCATTCCCACTCTGCATGGGAATACGCTGGTTCCAGTTCTGGAGCTTCTCCAGAGCCGAGGCCAGTGCAAGCGGCTGACCACAGAATTGGGCTCCCGTAGCGTCGGCCAGATATTCCCGTGACCGGGAAATGGCAAACTGAATCAATGAAGCCGCAATGGGAGCGAGGATGGCCAGCATGAGAGCCATCAGAGGATTGGACCCTTCACCATCCTCATCATTTCGCCCTATACCGAAAATGGCCGCGAACTGCATGAAGTTGGCAATGGATACAATGGTGGATGCCATCACTCCGGCAACCGTCTGGATAAGGATATCGCGATTGGCGATATGGGCCATCTCATGAGCGAGTACACCCTTCAGTTCTTCGGGAGAAAGAAGGCGTACTATCCCCTCTGTCACGGCAATAACACTATGGTCAGGATCACGTCCTGTAGCAAAGGCATTCGGAGCCTGTTCCGGCACCACACAGATACGCGGCATGGGTACCCCAGCCTGTGCGGCAAGATCGCGTACCATGGCATGGATCATGGGAGCTTCGGATTCTGAAAGTTCGCGAGCATTATACATGCGCAGAACAATCTTGTCCGAATACCAATAGCTGCCCACATTCATCAGCAGAGCCAGCCCGAAAGCAATGACAATACCCGTCTTGCCACCGAGGAAGCCGCCCAGCACGATAATCAACGCGGAAAGCAGCGCAAGCAACATGAACGTTTTCAGTTGGCTGGTCACTTTCTATTTTCTCCTTGAGGATTAAGAGGGCAGGTGGTTCCCGGAAATCGGACTGTACCGTATCCTTGCCCTATTTTTCATTATAGGATCGAGATGTCGCTTTGGCAAGGGAACAGGTCTCATGTATTCCTTTCCTTGCCGGATTGTCACCATCCGAAAAACCCGCAGTTCTTGCTGTCGGTCCTGGGGGGAAGGGGTTCCCCTGCCTTTCCATTTGGGTTACCGTTTCTCCATTCATGTCAACGTTGACTCATCGGGCAGTCAGCCGGAGGTTCCTGTGAATTCCGAACAATCCACTCCTTCCATCTCCCGCACCGTTCTCGGTCTTGACATGGGCGGTACCCATACCGATGCCGTCATTCTGGTTGACGGCCGGCTGGCAGCTGCCGTGAAGGTACCTACCGACCATGCTGATCTGCTGGCCTCTACCAAAGAAGCTCTGCAGAAGCTTTTTGCCAAAAGTGGCATTCATCCTTCTGCCATACGGCGCGCCACCTTTGGCACGACCCTGGCCGTGAATGCTGTCGTCCAAAATGCCTGTGCTCCGGTGGGACTCCTTGTCAGTGCAGGACCAGGCATCAACCCGGCATGGTTTTCCCTCGGCGACCATGCGGTGGTCATTCCCGGAGGAATTAACCATCGAGGAACAGAAATAGCCCCCTTGGATCAGGATGCCATATATAAAACCGTAACACGCTGGAAAAACGAAGGGATCAAGAATTTTGCCTGCGTCTCCAAATTTTCGACCCGAAATCCCGCGCATGAAGACGCCATGGAAAAGGTTATCAGGGATATCTTTTCCAATGACGAAAATCCTGTCATCTCCACGGGGCACAGACTTTCTGGAAGTCTGAACTTTCCCCGCCGCATTGCCACGGCCTACTGGAATGCGGCTGTGTGGTCCCTGCATGGTCGATTTGCTGATGCCGTGGAAGCAAGCCTGTATGAAATGGGAATCCAGGCTCCTGCCTGTCTGCTCAAGGCAGATGGTGGTGCCATTCCTCTTGCCAGTTCTCGCACGGCTCCCGTCGAGGCTCTGCTTTCCGGTCCTGCTGCCAGTGTTATGGGTATTCTCGCGCTCATGCCCTTCCATATGGCCACCGAAGACCTTCTCATTCTGGATATGGGAGGAACAACCACAGATATTGCTCTTCTTGCGCATGGTCAGCCATTGCTGGCGCCTCGAAATCTGGTCATCAATGGCCGCTCCACGCTGGTGCGCGCGCTCCAGTCCGTATCCATCGGTCTTGGAGGAGATTCTCTGCTGACTGTGAACGAAGGCTGCCCGGACGTTGGGCCGTTGCGCAAGGGACCGGCTGCAGCTTTTGGAGGTGCGGAACCAACCTTCCTTGATGCCCTCAATCTTCTGGGGCACGCGCAGGCAGGTGATTGTCAGGCATCCCGCAATCAGCTGACCGAACTGGCAGCCCAGGCCGGATTTGAACCTCTGGAGCTGGCCAATCAGATTCTGGAAAAAGCCAGATACAAGATTGCAGACGCCGTACAGAAACTGCTCCATGAAGTGAACAGCCAGCCCGTCTATACACTGGCAGCCCTGCTCGAAGATCGCCGCATCATGCCATCCCGGGCCATTCTGGTAGGTGGTCCGGCTCAGGCGGTAGCGCCGCTGCTTGGTGAAGCTCTCGGGATTCCTGTATCTCCCCTTTCCGACCCCGAACTCGGCCCCATAACCAATGCCATTGGAGCAGCACTCGCCCGCACCACAGCCAGCCTGGAACTTTTTGCGGATACGGCTTCCGGAAATCTGCTTGTTCCGAGCCTTGGAATAAAGCGAAGCATCTCACGACGCTATTCCCTGGACGAGGCCTGTACCGAAGCCTGCTCCCTTCTTCGCGAACAGACTCTGGCCGCAGCTCCGGATTCCGGAGAACCACTTATTGACGTGGTGGAGGCACAGGCCTTCGCGACGCTTGACGATTATGGTCGTGGAGGACGGGATCTTCGCGTACGCTGTCAGCTCCGCCCCGGTGTGAACAGGATATGAGCGGCTGAGAACAGCTCTCATTTCATACCGTACTCATTGTAAAAACATATCAAACTCTGCCAGATGGTCCAGAGGAACTCCATTGGAGTTCCTCCTGCCTTGCTGGCTGACTCATTCGTTCAGGCAGCAGGCAGACGTCTGTCCACAACGCAGGAAACAGAAACATGTTCAGCCATTATGTACGACTTTGCCTCACAAGAAAATATGCGGACTTTCACAGCCGAGCCTCTCGCGTCGAATATCTGTGTTTCATCGGCATGAGCTTCATGCTGCATTCCCTGATCATGTATCTGGAACTTGCAGTCCAGTTTTTCGTGGGCCCTCAACCTGTCTTCTCAGAGATTTTTATCTGGCTGCGTGGGCTGCTTTACCTGTTCCTTATCGTTCCCGCTGCTGCCGTCCATGCCAGACGTATTCATGATACAGGAAAAACAGCTGGCTACCTGATTGTACTGCTGATTCTTGGTATCCTTCCGAATCTGTTTCTCCTCATCAGCATTCTGAAAAATACCTTCCTGGAGTTTATTACTGCTTCCATGCTGGCAGAATATATTTATGCATTGTTCTTTACATGGCTCGAGCATGGATTTCTGACCATTCTCACGGTTCTGACAAACATGCTCTTTGAAATGGTCATCCGCGACGGTATGGATGACATGACATTGCTCTCCTACGGAACATGGTTCGCAACACTCCTTTTTATTATGAGTGGACTTACCGTTCTTATGCTACGCCCCGGGACACGGGGAGAAAACCGTTTTGGACCAGAGCCGGAAAAAATCCCTGATATGGGAAAGGGTATTGTCTTTGCCGTATCCAACTGCCTTCTTCATGGGTATGCCCGCTTCTCCGGACGGGCAACCCGTTCCGAATACTGGTGGTTCGTCCTTGCAAGCACACTGACTGTCGGCTCCATCAGCTTTTTCAGAATATCTGCCTATTTCCCGTATGAACCGTACCCGCTCCTCCTTCTTATTGCGCTGCTTCCCCAGCTGCCCATACTGATTCCGGGGCTGGCTGTTCTGATTCGTCGTCTGCATGATCGGGGGAAAGGCATTCTGTGGTTCCTTGGACTGCTTGTCATTCACCTCATTCTGACATTTCTTGCCTTTTTCATTCTCTATGAAAGCTATGCTGCCAGACCGGCCGTCATTCTTTCGCTCTGCCTCATGTTGCTCATGCCGGCGATTCTTCTGCTGAATCTGATTCTTCCGGGAACAAAGGAGGCAAACAGGTATGGCCCCGTACCGTGGAAAGGAGAACTTTCTGACTGAAAAGACCTTGTGGAAAGGTATGCAGCCCCAAATATCGAAAGCCTCTCTTCTGTTCGCCGTACCATACAGCACACACAAGCGAGGCAGGCATCGTCATATGGCCCAAAGCATACGATGCCTACAGAATCGTTTTCTAAAAAATCTTGTAATACCAATTAGATACAATTCTCATACACCTGAAGATCATATTTATCGGGAAGCACGCACTTCCACCTGATCTGCGGGGAAAGGCTTCTCCGGGAGTCTTGCCTGCTCTTCTGAATTGAAAAGATGGAGGCTCTCTCTGCCACGGATTGTTCGCCTCTGAGCATCTTGCTCAATGGCATCCGCCTTCACTAAGGGATTTTGCTGACTGCCCCCCCAAACTCTCACCCTTAACAGGGGAACAAGACCGTCAAAGACAGCCTCTGGTCCTGCACTTCCGGCACATACAATGAGGGAGGGTGTATCTGCTGAAAGCTGAAAATAGAAAATCAGCTGTGGACAGTCCCCGAAAACGGGATATCGCTACATACAGGCTGTCGTTCCCGGCCTTCCGGCCAGAAGCATCAGTTCCCGGCATACTCTGTCTGCATCCAGATAGGGAGGTTCCACCACAAGCTCCGACCTGCGGACACGAATACCGTGCTTTCGAAGCCAGTCTTCAGGAATACCGCCTGGATAGCGCGCATCATCGACATCAGCGAGCAGATAATTCAGAGCTTTTGCCGGTTCGTCCTCAGCACCCGCAAGATGCAGGAGATAGGCGACCTGATCCTGCACAGAAAGACCAAACAGTTCAGGATCACAGCCCAGATTGGGAATAAAGACTTTTGGACAGGACGCTGTGCGTATGGCGAGGCTCACCCCATCGGGAAGGAGATTGGCCATGACCGACGAAAAAAAACTGCCCACAGGGTAACAAAGCAGATCGGCCGACCGGATGGTTTCCTCCAGCCGTGGGCGAATGCGGACGCTGATGGGTCTTGCATCATTCAGAGATGCACTCAGCCACAGCTTACGAATGGGAGATGTGATGGCTGAAGCTGTCTTCCCCGTAAACTGATGCTGTCCCACGATAATCTCCCCATTTTCCAGCTCCACGCACAGATGTGCACAGGCATTGACCACAGGTTTGACAATACCTCTGGCATGGACCAGACGGGAAAAAAGGGTGGCAACGGGTTCCAGCTGTCTGGCGTGTTCCAGATAGCCGGCAGCAAGCGCGAGGTTACCGATACTTGCCCCTGAAAGATTCATGATTTCAGGAAGAAGACTGTAAAAGACACCCAGCTGATGTATGGCAGCCGTACGCAGAGGTTCCGGTACCGCCATAGCCAGAGGATGTGTTCCGGCAACCAGAGATTCCAGTTCATGGCGAAGTTCGGCAGCACTGGCGTCAAGAGGCAGCCTGTAGGCAAAGAGTTCCGTTATTTCCGCGTGTCCCGGAAGCTCAGAATCGGCCAGAGCAAGGATTCTGGCCCGAACATCTCCAACAGCGGGCATATTGAAGACACGGCGCAGTTCCGCCGAGCTTCCTCCAGAATCAAACGTGGTAATGACATGTACAGCATTCCGTGTGTACTGTGTCAGCGACGCCGCTATGGGAGCAAGGGCTGTGCCACCGCTGAAAAAAAGAATGCATGGCTCTTCTGAAGAAAAACAGGTGGCTTCACTCACTCCGTGCCTCCAAGTGTCTTGCTCCAAGATTACAGAACAGCAGAGAGTCCGCAACCTCCAGCAACGCCTTATACAGACCACCGCCCTGCATGGCAGAGCCAAAGAGAGCCAGACGCTGACCTTCCAGGACAGATCTGGGAACGGCTTCCGGCATGATCGTCGCCAGTCGCTGTCCCAGCAACAGGCTTTCAACACCCTGCCGGAACAGGGAAAAATCAACGGCGAACTGCTCTCTCCTGCCACGCCAGAACGCTCTGGCTGCATCCGTCGGTGCAGTGCCTGTCAGCACACACAGCGTCATGAGCAATGTATTCAAACCTGCTCCCGGCACTCGTGCACGCCATCCGATAAGCCACGGTGCACGCTCGAACAGCAACCCGTGTTCCAGCCCCAGACTGACAAGCTCCCGTACCCCGCTTCTGGCTTCCAGCAGAACAGGATCATCCCAGACAACAGGCATTTCGACCGGACTCCAGTCCGGAACCACATTCGCACGGGGGGCCTCCCCCGACAGACGGCAGACTAGATGGGCGAACCAGCGGTTGGCATCTGCCGACCCCGGAGTTTCCAGATGACTGTAGCTCAACGTATAGGACCCCTTGCCAAAGGATCCGTGCAGGATACAGGGATGTCCTCCAAGAAATTCCGGTACCAGAGAGACGCCGTGCAGTTCCTTCCACTGCTCAAGTACTTCCGAAGAAAGACTCGCTAAGGGCAGGTCAGCTATGCAGAGATCTGGGGGACAGGCTTGCGGATTTTCTCCTGCATACCGGGCAAGGACAGTAACACCATCAGCTTCAGGAGGCCTGTCTCCCGGAGCCGCAAACCGTCCAGGCCACCAGATGGGGATACTGGGCTCTTCCTCAGCAAGATTTTCCGGAACAAGGGGATGCCCGTGAAGAAGGCGTACCCTTACATGACCAGAAACGAAATGCTGAATCCATTCCGTAATTTCTGCCCTGTGCCATGGACAGAGACCAAGACCCGAACCTGTTTCCGCCGTCCGGGCCGGTCTGTCTTCGTCAGAAAGCCCGAGCCCCGCACCGCCGCAAAAGCCAAGGTAATGCCCGCCTGCGCCTACCCAGTCGCAGATGGCCCGCCGTCCGGCTTCACCCAATGCACGGGATTTTTGTCGGGCTGTCCCGCCGGGGACGATAAGCAGGGAAGTCTTGTCAGAAAGCGCTCCCTGGGCTATTTCTTTGGCTTTGACCAGATGGTACGGAAGTCCAAACGCTTCGGCAGCCCGCCACACAAGCAGGCCCCAAAGCGGAGAGGCATCCCAAAAAATGGCAATTCGAGTCATGGTTCCTTCTGCATAGAACAACCGGACGCCGATGACAACAAAAGAATCTGCGGAACAGGTCCATGGTACACTGGCGTACCGGATGAATCAGCCGCGGGAATCACTCTACTGGAGCATTTTCATGTCCGAAAACGCGCTGCCCAAGGGATACGAACCCCATGCCGTGGAAGACCATTGGCGTGCGTATTGGGAAGAGAACAAGACCTTTACACCCGATCTCGACAGTCCTGGCGATCCTTTCTGCATCGTCATTCCTCCGCCAAACGTTACAGGAGCCCTGCATATCGGGCATGCTCTGAACCATACGCTCATTGATGTACTCTGCCGTCATGCCCGTCAGAAGGGCAAGAAGGTTCTGTGGGTTGTGGGAACAGATCATGCCGGTATTGCCACGCAGAACGTGGTTGAACGTGCCCTGGCCAAGGAAGGCAAAACCCGCCATGATCTTGGACGGGAAAAGTTTGTGGAACGCGTCTGGGAATGGCGTGAAGACTACGGACATCGCATTCTGAATCAGATTCGCATGCTGGGTGACTCCGTGGACTGGACACGCGAACGCTTCACCATGGATGAAGGTCTGTCCAAAGCCGTACGCAAGGTATTCGTCCAGCTCTACAAGCAGGGTTATATCTATAAGGGGAAATATATTATCAACTGGTGCAGTCGCTGCCACACTGCACTTGCTGATGATGAAGTGGATCACATTCCCGAAAAGGGCCATCTCTATCACGTCCGTTACGACTTCGAGGACGGGACCGGTTCTGTGGTCATTGCCACAACCCGTCCTGAAACCATCATGGCGGATACTGGTGTCTGTGTTCACCCTGAGGATGAACGTTATGCAGCCTTTGTGGGCAAGAAGGTCATCGTGCCCATAATCGGCCGTGCCGTTCCCCTGTTTGCCGACCGCTATGTGGACCGTGAATTTGGTACGGGTGCCCTCAAGGTTACTCCCTGTCATGACCCCAACGACTGGACTCTCGGAGAGCGCCATAATCTCGAATTCATCCAGTGCATTGATGAAAACGGCATCATGACTGCCGAAGCAGGCCCCTATGCCGGCCTGACCAAGGAAGAATGCCGCAAGCGCATTGTGGCCGACCTTGAAGCCTCCGGACAGCTCCTCAAGATTGAAGACCTCGATCACAGCGTGGGGCACTGCTATCGCTGCAAGACGGTAGTAGAACCGCACATGTCCGAACAGTGGTTTGTTGCCTCAACCAAGCTGGCGCCACGCGCGCGTGCTGCCGTGCCGGAAATGACGCAGATCTTCCCGGAAAACTGGACCAAGACCTACTATAACTGGCTCGACAACATTCGTGACTGGTGCATCAGCCGACAGATCTGGTGGGGACACAGAATCCCTGCGTGGACATGCCAGCATTGCGGCAAGCTCATCGTCGAAGAAGAGGATCCTACCGTCTGCCCGGATTGCGGCTCCACGGAACTCGTACAGGAATCCGATGTTCTTGATACCTGGTTCTCTTCTGCCCTGTGGCCTTTCAGCACGCTTGGCTGGCCGGAAAAGACCAAAGAACTTGAAATGTTCTATCCTACAGCCGTTCTGGTTACCGGCTTTGACATCCTCTTCTTCTGGGTTGCCCGCATGATGATGATGGGACTTCATTTCATGGACGAAGTTCCTTTCAGACATGTCTATCTTCATGCCCTTGTGCGCGATGCCGAAGGACGCAAGATGTCCAAGTCCACCGGCAACGTCATTGATCCTCTGGTCATGATCGACAAGTACGGTACGGATGCCCTGCGCTTTACCCTCACCGCCTTTGCCGCCATGGGTCGTGATATCCGCCTCTCGGAAGAACGCATTGAAGGCTACCGGCATTTCGTCAACAAGCTGTGGAACGCCTCCCGCTTTGCGCTCATGAATCTGCCCGAGGAAGCGCCAGCACCTGTCGATCTGGCTGCCGTACGCGGCCTGCATCACCAGTGGCTTCTGCATCGTCTTGAAGAAATCAAGAAGGATGTGGATGAAGCCATTGAAGCCTATCGCTTCAATGATGCTGCTCAGACGCTGTACAAGTTCCTGTGGAACGAATTCTGTGACTGGTATCTCGAACTCATCAAGCCGGATATGCGTGAAGACGGTCCACGCAAGGCCGAAGCCCAATATGTATTGTGGACGGCCCTGCGTGAATTTCTGATTCTCATGCACCCGATCATGCCCTTTGTGACAGCAGAAATCTGGCAGGCACTGCCAGGTGGAGCTGGTTCGGATCTCGCAGTCCAGCTCATGCCCGAACTTCGCTCCGCATGCCTCAAGCCCGAGGCTGCTGCGCAGATGGAATTTGTACAGTCCGTCATCAGCATGATCCGCACCATTCGTGCCGAACTGAATATTGCCCCCTCCTACCGCCTGACGACCTTGCTGCGTCCGGCAGATGACGCACAAAAGGCCATCCTTGAGGCAAACCGTGAAGTCATCGTAACACTGGCCAGACTCGGAGAACTCATCATTGATGCCAATGGTGAGGCTCCCAAGGCATCTGCCAGCCATGTAACGCAGGGCTGCGAAGTCATTGTACACCTCTCCGGTGCCGTCAACTTTGCAGCCGAACTGGCCCGCCTTGAAAAGGAACTGGGCAAAATTGACAAGGAAATGGGAGGGCTGAACCAGAAACTCGCCAATGAGGGCTTTGTCAGCCGTGCTCCTGCTGAAATTGTTCAGCGAGAACGAAACCGCGTTGCCGAACTGGCCGATGCCCGTGCCAAGCTTGCAGCGCTTCAGCAGCGTTTCCGCGACGTCATGTAAACCATCCGGGGGAAGGGGCAACTCCCTTCCCTCTTTTTTCCTGCTCCCTTTTCTGATTTTCCGCCTTACCATGAAATTTTCCGCCTCTTCGCCGTACTGTTCACTCTGCCTGCTGCTCATCTCCATGAGCTCCATCCAATGCAGCGCATCGCTTGCCAAAACAATCTTTCCCCTCATAGGTCCGGAAGGCACTACGGCACTGCGGCTCATGGTTTCGGCCATCATCCTGCTCGTCGTCATACGTCCATGGCGCAGAAACATTACGCGACAGGCCTGGAAACCCATCATTCTTTATGGGTTGTCAACAGGATGCATGAACATGTGCTTCTATCAGGCCATCAGTCGTATCCCTCTTGGCGTGGCCGTAGGTCTGGAATTTACAGGTCCCATGGCCGTCGCCATGCTTTCATCCAGAAAAATGACGGATTTTGTCTGGCTTGTGCTGGCAGCAACGGGGCTTTATCTTCTTCTGCCGCTGCGGGCCACGGACAATATTGATACCCTTGGAGCGATATTCGCCCTCTGTTCCGGAGTCTGCTGGGGCCTATACATCGTTTTTGGGAAAAAGGCCGGAAACAGCGGTGACAGTGCGGCCTCTGTCGCTCTGGGGATGCTTGTGGGAGCCTGCTTCATCTTTCCTTTTGGCCTTGTCTCGGCAGGGAGCAGCATGTTTTCGCCTTCTGTGCTTCCTCTGGCCATTGTCCTTGGCATATTTTCCTCAGCCCTGCCTTACGGGCTGGAAATCTATGCTCTCAAAAATCTTCCATCGCGGACATTCGGCATTCTCATGAGTCTGGAACCTGCCCTTGCGGCTCTGTCCGGATTCATTTTCCTGCAGGAGACCCTCTCTTCGGGCCAGTGGCTGGCATTGGGCTGCATTATTATTGCATCCATCGGAGCGACAGTTTCCGCACGAAACAAGCACTAACGGCCTGAGACCCAGCTCTAGCCGGGTCTTCCGTATGGATTTCAAGGACAAAGTGACTTTCGTCCACCATCATCTCCTCGAGTCGAACGGAACGGCTCAGAGAGTCCAATTTCTGTTCCGGCAATAAGGGAAAAGCCATGCCCCTGTATCCATTTCTGTGTGCGATCATTGGACTCTATGTCATTGTCCGTGTTGCTCTTCCTTCCAGGCTCTCATGGCCGCTCAAGATTGTCGTCAGTATCCTGCTTTTTGCCTGTGCCGAAAAGCTGTATCTCACCCGTCTGTATTACGGCTCTCTGACTGCCTACTCCATGAGCGTTCCGGTAGCCATTGTCACCGGAATTCTGAACGCCTTTGTCATCATGCTGTTTTTGCTGGCGCTGCTCCGTGACATATGCTGGCTACTGCGCTTTCTGTTACGCCGGAAGCGCTCCCGTTCTCCAAGGTCGGGCCAGATTGGCCTGACGGCAGCAGCGGCATTTCTGGCTGTTTTTTCCGTATGGTCGGCTCTGAAAGTTCCAGCCGTATCCGAGGTGACGCTTTCCATTCCCAATCTGCCCCCAGCACTGACCGGACTGCGTATCGTTCAGCTTTCTGATCTGCATATCGGGCCAATTTTCAAAGAAAAATGGCTCTCGGACGTTGTAAGGGAAGTCAACAGGCTTCACCCCGACATCATCGCCATCACCGGCGATCTTTCCGACGGACATCCCTCCAGCCAGGGAAAAAATCTGGCGCCATTGAAAGATCTCAAGGCACGCTATGGTACATATATCGTTCTGGGCAATCACGACTACTATGCCAGTGCACCGCAGTGGCTCACCTTTTTGCGCAATCTGGGACTGACGGTCCTTACCAATGAACATGTCAGTCTGGAAATCACCGGTTCCGGACAGACTGCGCGGTTCACCGTTGCCGGAGTGACTGACCCGGCAGCCCAAAGAACAGGAATGGAAGCGCCCAATGTTCAGAAGGCACTGAAGGGAAGTTCCGGGATACGGCTTCTTCTGGCCCACAACCCCGTACTCGCCAAAGGCAGTGCATCGGCTGGTGCGAATATTCAGCTTTCCGGGCATACACACGGAGGACAGATCCTTCCAATGGCTCCCCTTGTGGCGCAATTCAATCAGGGCTACAGCTTCGGGACCTATACTGTTGGAGACATGCAGCTCTATGTAAGCCGAGGTACGGGACTCTGGAGTGGTGTTCCCATACGTCTGCTTTGTCCTTCGGAAATCACACTGTTGACTCTTCAGCCTGAAAGTCCAAAAAAATGACTGCACTCCTCCCGGTTACATTGACAGTCTGGAAGTGAGGGTGCTATCGAAACCATAGATACCCACAACATTCCGCTGGCACCATATCCTCTTGATATTCTGCCAGGCGCCTCTCCCCGGACAAGGTATTTCCAAAACGGAGATGGGACATTCTCCCAATCGGTATCCGGGGAGCAGGCGGGTACTCCGTCATATTTCAGGAAGTCTTACCCATGAGCAACAACGCCCCGCAAATGAACCTGACCAGAATAACTCTCAATCTGGATAATGGTGCCGTCATGGAATTTTCCGGAAGAGCCTTTGCCGGAGGTTCCTGGTACGACGAAGAAACGGAAACGCTGACCCGGCAGAAGCTCTACATCTCGGAATCCGGAGAACACATCTACTCCATTATTTCCGGTCAGGGACAGGAACGCAGTCGGCGTGCATACCGCGTTTCTCTGGCAGGTGAAACCTGCACCATCAATGATGGACAAAGTGAAATGACGCTTAATCTGGAAATGCTGATGCTTGCGGTGCGTGCACTGGCGGGGATGGAACGTGCGGATGCACCTACGCTGGATATGGTTGAAGAGACACTCCGTGCAGCCAACTGCTGAATCGGGTGGAGCCTTTTCAGAACTGTCCCTTTCA
This sequence comes from uncultured Desulfovibrio sp., assembly GCA_946490455.1. GTDB lineage: Bacteria > Desulfobacterota > Desulfovibrionia > Desulfovibrionales > Desulfovibrionaceae > Bilophila. Next base: position 12,714 of record CAMLXE010000004.1, read on the forward strand.
GCACCGGAATCCGTCTCTCTGAAAGAATCTCGTTAAGCAAAAAAAATGCCGGCCCAGACTGGACCGGCATTTTCTGTATCGGATTCAGAGAATTACTTCTTTTTCTTTTTGCCCTTGTTGCCACCGCCAAGCAAATTTTCAACCCCTTTCAGAATCTTGTCTGAAATGGATTCTTCATTGCAGGCTTCAAATTCACGCAGCAATTCTTCCTGCCGGGCCGAAAGATTTGTGGGAGTGGTCACAATAATCTCCACAAGGAGATCACCAGTTCGTTTCTGTCCCACATAAGGCAGTCCCTTGCCGGGCAGACGCAGCACCGTTCCGCTCTGTGTTCCCTTATTGATCTTGAGTTCCAAGGGGCCATCAAGGCCGGGGACTTCCAGGGTATCCCCCAACGCAGCCTGTACAAAGGAAATCTTGCGATGCAGAACGAGATCCTGTCCCTGTCTTTCAAACGTCTTGTCGTCTTCAACCTCAATGAAGACATAGAGATCCCCGTTAGGACCTCCGTTGCTTCCGGCTTCTCCCTCACCGCGAAGGCGCAGACGCATTCCTGTGTCTACACCAGCAGGGATACGTACGGAAAGCTCGCGCATCTGCTGAACAGTCCCCTTACCACGACAACGCGGACAGGGTTTTGGAATGACGTAGCCTTCACCATGACAAGAAGGGCAGGGAACCACAAACTGGAAAAATCCCTGGGAATTGCGCACCTGCCCCGAACCGCCACACTGACGGCAGGTTTCACGGGACGAACCGGGAGCAGCTCCAGACCCGTTACAATCACTGCAGGCAACCTGACGGGGAATGGAAAGCGAAACCTCATCCCCGCTGGCAGCCTGAGCAAAAGAAATTTTCAGATTGTAGCGCAGATCCGCACCGGCCATCGGGCGAGGCCCGCCCCGATGCGATCCTCCCATGCTGAACCCGAACATATTGCCGAATATATCGCCAAAATGGGCAAAAATATCTTCAGCAGAGCTGAATCCCTGAAAATCATTATCGGTCCCGGCATGACCGAACTGATCATACCGTGCACGCTTTTCAGGATTACGAAGCACCTCATAGGCTTCGGCAGCTTCCTTGAAACGCTGTTCGGCCTCGGCATCACCAGGATTACGGTCCGGATGATTCTGAAAGGCCAGTTTGCGGTAAGCCCGCTTGATTTCGTCTTCCGACGCATCGCGGGCCACACCGAGGACATCATAATAATCACGTTGAGCCATGATGAATTCAAAAGGGGGTTGGAACAGAACGGAAGACTAATCGTCCTGATCAGGTTTTGATTCAGTGGCAGGGAAGGTATAATGGCTCATGTCTTCAGGAAAAACCTTACCGGCAGCGATTTCACGCAAAGCGGTCACAATTTCCTTGTTACGGGATTCAACCAGAGGCTCATAGCCTTCACGGAACTGGCGCACCCGCTTGATGGCCATCTGAACCAGAAGGAACCGGTTGCCGACGCGTTCCTGGCAGTCTTCAACAGTGATACGTGCCATAGAGCAGCCTCCAAAAGGACGGGCCTTCCTCTCCAGTCTCAACTATAATTCAGGAGACATAATTGTCCAGAGAGAAAAAAGAAACCCGACAGGTAGCAGTGTGCAAAGGGGGAATAAATACCTTCAAACATCTTTGCTGTCAACAGGCAACCATGCTTACGGCCAATCCGCCCAGTGATGTCTCCTTAAATTTGCAGCTCATTTCGCGACCGGTTTCTGCCATGGCAGCGATGGCAGCATCCAGAGAAACCTTCTGGGCATAGGGGTCAGTCCCTGCCGTGATCACGGAAGCATTATAGGCTTTGACAGCACCCATGGCATTTCTTTCAATGCAGGGAATCTGCACATAACCCTGTACAGGATCGCATGTAATCCCCAGATGATGCTCCAGAGCCACCTCGGCAGCGTTCTCCGTATATCGGGATCTGTTTCCCCGGGCATCTGCCAGCATTGCGGCCGCCATGGCGGAGGCCACTCCGATTTCTCCCTGACATCCCACCTCGGCCCCGGCAATGCTGGCATTGTGCTTGGCAATGAATCCCACAGCCGCAGCAGCAAGAAATCCCTCACGGATAGCTCTGTCCCCAATAAACAGATCATGCCTCATGGCGTAAACAATGGCGGGCATAACCCCGGCAGCACCACAGGTAGGCGCCGTTACAATGACTCCACCAGAAGCGTTTTCTTCAGCAGTCGCAAAGGCATAGGCATTCAGCTTGGTCAAAAAACGATCGGGACCATCCGGAAGGCAAGAAGCCCGCTGCCAGAGCATTCCAGCCTTGCGCTGTACTTTCAGAGGCCCCGGCAGAAGTCCGTCCCTGTCAATTCCCCGCCGGACACTTTCTTCCATTCGATCGAGAATCGTATTCAGTTCACCTATGATCTTCGTTCGAGGGCATCCGGTGATGGCCGTTTCATTATCAAGAATAATTTCGTAAAGATTCAGCCCCTTTTCACGGACAATACTTCGCAGTTCCGTCATGTTCCGGTACTTGTGGACAGGTTCTCCCAAGACAGGGGCCTCCCATCCCTTCCACTGAACAAAGCCCCCTCCAACAGAATAATATTCCTTCTCATGGAGAACCTGACCGCTCTGATCGACGAGTTCCACCACAAGTGTGTTGCTGTAGGGATAATCATGGATAACGGGGCCATGTTCCACATCCTTCAGACCAATGAAGGCTCTTCCTTCCCCAAGGTCAACAGTATGTTCCCTGTCTGGCTCAGCTGCCAGCGATTCCAGCAGGCCAGGAGGACAACTTTCAGGGGAAATTCCAAGAATCCCTGCAAGTACAGCTACATCTGTACCATGCCCGGCCCCCGTGGCACTCAGTGACCCAAACAGGCGAACATGGACACGATGAGCCCGAACCAGGATATCACGTGAAAGCCCCATACATTCCTTCAAAAAATGGTAGCCTGCCTTCATGGGGCCTATGGTATGCGAACTCGACGGGCCGGGGCCTATCTTGAACAGATCAAACAATGATGTGGTGATATACGGATTCATACCAGCCTCTTGCATCCCTGAAATGCGGGGATTATTGTTAAAGGAAAGGAGTTCCCTGTAATGCTGTTTTCCGCTCCAGCAGCGGCCCCTACCAGGAGATTTCTCGATGGATACCCTTGTCGGAGATTTTTTCAGCACAGTCATCAAGCTTTTTGCTCTGCTCACTCCGCCTGCCGTACTGAGTGCCTTTCTTGGCGGGACCCAAAATTATGGACGCAAACGCAAACGCCGTACAGCTCTCCGCACCGGAGCGGCAGTATTTGTTATCGGGGTCACTCTCTACTTTTTTGGCGATTCCATTTTCAACGTATTTGGTTTTACTCTGGACGCCTTCCGTATTGGAGCCGGTGCGCTGCTCTTTCTGACAGCAGTCAACCTGATGGGAGAGCCCAAGGAACATCACACGGCAGACACTCCGGAAGAAGACATCAGCATAGTTCCGCTTGCCATTCCCATCTGCATGGGCCCTGCAAGCATCGGTACCCTCATGGTTCTTGGCGCTTCCGCCACAGATCTTTCACATCGCCTTACTGGTGCAGGCGCCCTTCTGACAGCATCCATTCTGATCACGATCATGCTGCTCATGGCAGACCATGTCCAACGGATCCTTGGCCGTACCGGTCTTGCAGCCCTTGCCAAACTGACAGGTCTGCTCCTCGCAGCCATAGCGGCTCAGGTTGTCTTTACTGGAATCAGAAATTTCCTTCAGCTCCAGTCATAGATGGCAACCAGCCGCGTCCGTTCCCATCCTGGCTTCTTTTTGACGCATTACGCCAAGGACAGTTCCAAATCAATTGCTCAGGATCTGCATGCCGGGGAGATCGTTATTTCCTGCTCCGACTGGAGAAACTGACATTTCATGAACGGCTGGCGGTTCCGTATCTCCCTGCTCAGAACTGCTGTTCAAAGCTGCCGGGGACTCTTCTGCATTCTGAGCAACCTCAGCAGGAATCCCCTTTTTGGCCTTTGGCAATCTGTCGGAAAGTCGTCTATAAACAAAAATCTCAATATTGCGTCCCTCTGCTGCGGAAAGCGGAAATTCCGCTCTGGCCATTGCCCTGTGCCCCCCGGCTGATCCGAGAGTACCAAGCCGTTGGGCTGCGTAGCCTCCCACGTCAATGCTTTGCCCATCTCCCCTGAAAATGACCACCACCTTTTCCTTATAGACACCGCAAATGGCAATCCAGCGCAGACCATGTACCCGCGTGAAGAAATCGGCAACGACGACAAGAATATCCGGATTTTCCACCTCACCAAGAAAACTGAACATACCCGATCGACACTTGTGCAGGGACGTGATGGCCCGCCCAAAATACCCCAGCCACTCGGGAAGATATTCGCTGCGAACAATACGCATGAGCAACGCGTTGTCAGAATGGAAAGACAGCTGCTGGAAAGCCCGCATGTCGGCATCCGAGCTTTTGCGGGTAAACGTCGCCGTATCCGTCCGAATACCATACTGAAGCGCTGTGGACAGACGAATACCGGGACGAATGTGCAAGGCGCGCAAGTATTCGGTCATTCTGGAACTGACAGCCCCGTACTGCGGCTGAATATCGACAAATGCAGCCTCTACAGGATGTTCGGGAACGAGAGGATGGTGATCTATGACAATAGAAAAGGGAATTCCATCAAAGGCAGGGCTGTGATGCGGCTGAGAGTCCACCATGGCAAAACGCTGGTAGCTCTCCAGCATGGACGGTGACCACGGAACCAGAGGGATTCTCAGGTACCGAATCATGGCCAGATTGTCCGGACGGGAGATCTCGTTGATATGGGCAATGGCAACCTTCCCTACCCGTCTGGCCATAAGGCGTTTGAGTGCCAATGCCGATGCCAGTGCATCCGGATCAGCATTGATGACAATAACCCAGTCTTCGTTCCGGGAAAACAGCTCCAGCATTTGCCCGAGACGAGGAGAAATCCTGCGACGATTCGGCATATGGCTCCTTCCTGCATCCTCCAATCAGGGATGGACACAAAAAGCACGCTACCCTCTTCACGCTTCTTTTTCCAGTGGTACACGGTATGGAAAAACAGCTTTCCTGCGTTCCTTCAGAACAAATATGAAAAATATGGACACCTGCACCTTAATGTTGTGATAATTCCGTTCGCCGAGACTGTTTTTTCATATGCAGGCGCAAGCAGCTCTGGTGAGGAGTTACGAAGCCATTCTCTGCCTTTTACTCCTTGAAAAGGGAACGAAGCCTGATAAGCTGTGCATTTGCCTTCCCTGACGGTTTCAGGTACCGCTTCCTCGTACCGAAAGAACTGACAGGGAGTTCACGACACTGCCGCCCGAAAGGACAGACCTGTTCATTTCAGCCAGGTGTCTCCCTATCTGGTCAGTCCCATATGCGAAACCCCTCTCTTCTCCGAAAGGACGCCCATATGATCGATATGCCACACGGAACATTCAGGGCCACCAGGCCTCTTGTTCTGGCTTCATCCTCACCACGCAGGAAAGACCTGCTCAACGAACTGGGCATTGATTTTACCATTGTTACGGCAAATGGAGCGGAACCGACACCAGAAATCAATGAAGACCCTTCCATCTATGTCATGCGTGCGGCAAAGGCCAAGGCCATGGCCGTGGCAGAAAAGCTTGATCAGACGGAACCGGGAAACGACAGCGTTATTCTGGGATCAGACACTATTGTGGTTCTGTATGATGAAACAGGTCCTGTCATTCTGGGCAAACCGGAATCTCCAGCACAGGCTCTGGCCATGCTTCTGCATCTTTCCGGGAAATCGCATGTAGTCCATACGGGGTGCTGCCTGCTATGGCCAGGCGTACCAGACCGTCGCATCGAATGTTTCCATGATGCCGCAACGGTGACCTTTGCCCCATGGCCGGAACCGGTTCTGCAGGCCTATGTTGCTACCGGAGAAGGAATGGACAAGGCTGGAGCCTATGCCATACAGGGTAAAGGGTCCTTTCTTGTCAGTCAGATACATGGACTCTGGAGTACCATTGTCGGTCTGCCCATTCTTCCTGTAGCAGGGCATCTGCTTCGCGGAGGTGCCATCTGTCCGCAAACAGAAACCGAATCGCCGCTATCCCAAAAATGAACAGAAAATTCTGACCGGATCCCCGCAACGCCAAAGGCGTTGTGAGTCAGCCTTTCCCCGTGTGACCAGCCTGTCCATTCTGTTCCGGCTGTTGAAACAGCCTGTCTGAACAGAAATCAGGACAGGCCGTGGAAGGCCGCAAAACGTTGCAGAGCTGCCGCAAAATCTTCCCAGTTACGGCAGGCGATCACATCCAGTCGCAGCTGCTTCACGCCTTCAATGTCATGGACATACCGGGGCACAATGGTACGCATTTTAAGCAGAGCTGCCCGCTCCGATGTCAATTTCGTTGCCAGATGGGCATGATGCCGAATGCGCTCAAGAATGGCCGAGACACTGGCCTTTTCCGGAATCCCTCCATTCCAGAGTATCCGGTGTGCGGTAAAGATGCCAGGATCACGCAAGGCTCCTCTGGCGTACATGACCGTATCCACGCCAGTTTCCCGAAGGCATCGAATACCGTCTTCAGCACACATCAAATCACCGCTGGCCACAACCGGTATGGAAACAAGAGACTTCAGCTCCCTCAGAGCAGAATGACGGGCCGAACCGGAAAATCCCTGTTTGGCCGTACGCGGATGGAGCGTCAGCCACCCGGCACCAAGTCCGGCCAGTTCAGGAGCCAGTGTTCTCCAGGTTTCCGCATCCGGTCCAGAAGCATCCCAGCCAAGACGCAGCTTGAAGCCCACATGCCCCTTTCCGGCAGCTCTGACCAGAGCCTCTCCCACCTGCAGCGCATTATCCAGATCCCGACACATGGCCGCACCGGCCCCGGTTCGAGTTACCTTGGGTACGGAGCAGCCCATATTGCAGTCAAACCATTGGAAACCGCGCTCCTGCAGTCTGTACACGGCTTCTTCCATAAAGGACGCTTCCGCACCGAAGAGCTGAACGACCAATGGGGTATCATCCGGCACAGTTGCCAGAAGTTCCGCTGTCCCCGGACTCTTGTAGATCAGCCCCTTGGCACTGATCATTTCGGTGCAGCAAACAGAAGCCCCCGCTTCACGACACAAAAGACGGAAAGGCAGATCGGACCAGCCAGCCAGAGGCGCAAGCCACGGAGCATCAGGAGAAAAAGGGAGTGATATACATGTCATGGGCAAACAATCTGTCCATAAGACAGGCCGCGTTGGGAGTGACCTGTACTTTACAAGCAGGACGGGGTATTGCTAGTTGAAGAGGGGCAAACGTACCTTTGTACCTACCTGTTTTGTTTTCAAATGCCAACCCAAATACGAGATTTCCAGATGTCATTGAAAATACTTACCTATCCGAATCCGCTTCTTGCCAAAAAGAGTGAACCGATTACCGAAATCACCGATGAAATCCGTGAACTCGTCAATGAAATGGTTCCCATGATGTATGACGCCGATGGTATCGGCCTTGCCGCACCGCAGGTCGGCAAGCTCCTGCGCCTCGTGGTCATTGACATTTCCGGACCGGAAAAGCGGGAAGATCTGCTGGTTCTTATCAATCCGCGGCTGACTCCCATCCCTGAAGAAGGCATGGTTGTGGGAGAAGAAGGCTGTCTCTCGGTTACGGGATACCGGGCCAATGTCAAACGCTACGCCAAAGTATTGCTCGAAGCAGAGGATCTGGAAGGCAATCCCATCCGCCGGGAAGCCGATGGACTGCTTGCGGTCTGCCTCCAGCATGAAGTTGACCATCTGGATGGCAAGCTGTTTATTGACCGTATCAGCCGCCTGAAGCGCGGCATGTTTGAAATGAAGCTGAAAAAGGGAACTCGTCAGAGTCAGGTGAGATAATCATGAGCGACATCACACCGTCTCCCATCCGCATCGTTTTCATGGGAACACCTGATTTTGCTGCCACGGTACTACGCCATGTGGCAGCATGGAAAGGCGGTCAGGTTGTAGCTGCCTACTGCCAGCCGGACCGACCTGCAGGTCGGGGGCACAGGCTCCA
>CAMLXE010000005.1 GCA_946490455.1 uncultured Desulfovibrio sp.
ACCACTGTTCCCGGAGTAAGGAATTTGCCAATGGCGCCATCAACAACACGAGGCGGTTCTGCGGGAGCATAAAGCTGTTTCAGGCGTTCGACGACAGGAAGGTAGGGATGTGGTTTGACCATGATGTCCCAGCCGTTCAATATGCCTGCCTTGGCTGCGTCCGCAAGCGTCGCCAGATGGGCATCTGTTTCGTCTGAGAAGAAGCTGGTCACAATGAGCAGACGACGTGGTGTTTCCTGGGCGGATGATGCTCCCGTCGGTGTGGGAGCAAGGTACAGATAGCGCAGAGCTTCAACAATTCCGGTCCGTTCTGAGGGCATTCCTCCGGCAATCAGCGCATCACGGGCTCCCGTACCGTTGCAGAGCCATAGATCAAGCATGGCAAGCCGGCAGGATTCTTCGGAGAAGAGACGTGGGTCGTCAAAGTAGCGAAAGTCTGTAGGCCGGACAGTAGAGTGCTGTGCTCCATAGACCGGGCCAGCATTGTTTTCGTGCATGGCCTGGGCCAGCATGCGTTCCCAGGGGCAGTTTTCCTGTGGAAAGATGGTCCAGTCCTGTGGCCCTGCCCATTGTGCGTAGCGACGGAAGGCCTCACGCATCAGGCATCTTTCGAGGGCACGCCATCCTCGTGTGGAATCTGCCCAGTTTTCCTTCAGCACTGGCCAAAGATCCATTTGAGAGCCTGCAAAGTGAAAATGCTGTCTGGCGGTTGACTGAACGTCAAAGCTGGCAACTGCCAGTCTGGCAAAGCGGAGCAGGCTTCTGCAAATATCACCTGTAGTGAGAAATTCTTCAAGGAAGTGGAAGGAGGCTCCATCCTTGCCGGCATCCCGGAAGCAGTCGCGCAACCTGAGTGCTTCCGGAAAGGAACACTGCGGGGCAGGGTAGTAGAGGAAAACCCAGTTGATACGGTGTGCCTTTTCTTCTGTCGGTTGCAGAGCGTCATGCAGGTTTTCCCAGTAGCGGGAACGGAATCGTCCCTTGCTTCGTGCAAGATCCATGTCAATATTGGGGAAATAGGTGACGATGGTTGCCGGTTTTTCTCGCAGATCAGGGCGAGGAATGCTGGTTCTGGGAAGTTTCCTTCGAATGATCCATAACCAGGCGGGGAATCGTCCCAAGGCTTTCAGCAGGGCAGGAAGTCGATGGTAAAGAGTGATCATCTGCTGTTTCAGGGAGTTTGCTGAAACAGGGGTCAGGGGATCTGCGTGGAGAAGGGTAAAGGACCTTCCTGTTTTTTCACAGAAGTCTTTCAGCACTTCAGGAAGCCATTTTTCTTCATTCTGGCAGGCCACCAGGGTCAGGCTGGTTATTTCTCGTTCTTCCAGAATCTGTTCCAGCGCACGGAGCTTCAGGGCCTGAAAAAGATTGCGGGTAACTTTGGGATGTTTTTCATAGAGGGTGGAGAGCCACCACATGGACAGAGAATCACCAGCCCGCAGGGCCTGTTCCAATGTCTTTCCATTATGGACAAGGCGTCCCATTTCGTAGGTCCAGGCTGCCAGTTCATCACGAATGGGCAGCAGGCGGGCATTCAGTTCTGCCGGAATGGACAGGTACCCGGCGGGAACACGACCGCGATTCCACACGGCAACTGTTGTTTCTGGAGATAATCCTGTCGGACAGGCCGTATTGGAGAGAAGATAGAGCTCTTTCATAAACAGGACGTCCTTTGAGAGACGGTGCATGGGATCTTTTCTTTTCGGTACAGCCCGAGCCTCTTCGCCGCAAGTCCTTTTTTCGGCATGTCTCGGGAGAACTCGGGATTTTTGTCTGGAGGCAAGATACTGCTGTCGAGATTTTGCCTTACAGTTTGGTCAGGTTGATCAGCCAAAATGATCAAAGCCGCCACAGAGCGGACAGTTATCGACGAGAATGTCCCCATTGTCGGTAACAGAACCAAGAAATACTGTTTCTGGAATTGATTCATGAATTTTTTCAACAAGATACTTCGGGCATGTTCCTATCAGAGCGTAGTCTTCTCCTCCCAGCAGGCATTGAAGACGGGCGGCCTTTTCTGGATCTGCCTTTCCCCGTTCGCGCATCAGCTGGACGATGGAAGGATGCGGATCGGGGAGAGAGAGACTGGCTCCTCTTTTTCCCAGCAGACGGGGAAGGTCTCTTGCCAGACCGTCAGAAAGATCCATGAGACCAATTCGTGCAGCAGACGTCTTTTCGGCTTTCCACCGTGCAGCGAGGCTGGCAAGGATCATGCCTTCGGCAAGACGTGGCACAGGATGCAGATGGGCGGCACAGGGAACGGGGAATTCTGAACAGGCTGAGCGCCCCCGTTTTTCAAGCAGCTGAAGTCCTGTTCGAGCCAGCCCGGTTTCTCCAATGAGGAAGACGGCATCATCGGGAAGAGCCGTATTGCGCAGCAGAGGTGTGTCCGTCTGACCAAATACCGTAATGCACAGATGAAGGCGTTCTGCTCTGGAAAGATCTCCGCCCACAAGAGGAACCTGAGCCTGTGCTGCAAGGTGGGCCATGCCTTCACACAAGCCATCAACCAGTTCCATGTCTGCATCGGACGGGAGAGAAATGCCAGCAGTGAATCCGGATGGACGCGCACCGCAGGCTGCAAGATCACTCAGGTTGACGGCCAGAGCTTTCCAGCCGATATCCCAAGGTGAAAAATAGCTGCGACGGAAGTGCACATCTTCCATGAAGAGATCGGTACTGACACACAAAGGAGACTCGGATTTGAGAACGGCACAGTCATCACCGCGTCCCAGCAGTACATCCTTGCCTGTATTGGGAAAGTGAAGGGCAATATGTTCGAGTATCGCATCTTCGGACTGGAGCGGTGTAGGGGTGACAGCAATGTGGGGCATCAGTCCTCCATGGTCAGAAAGGCTCTGAGAATGACCTTGAGGCCAAAACCGGGGAAATTGACTCTGCATTTGTCCGGAGGCAGCTGTTCCACTATTTTCCCTCTCCCGAACACCTTATGCCGGCAAAATCCACAGCCTGTACCGGGGCTACCTTTTCCTTTCTGCTCGGTACCGAATACGGGCGGAGCAAAAACAGGCATACGAGGTTCTTTCCATGCCTCTTCACCGTCTGTGCTGTCCCATGAGTGGCGAAACATGGGACGTTGCCTGCGGGCTTCGGCAAAGGCCGGAAGCGTACCGACATCAATGCTGGCCGGTACTTCCCGTCTGCTCAGGCGACCGGTATAGCCTTCCTGCCATTCTTCAATAGCTGAATAGGGGAGTTCCCGTACAAAGGGACTGGGATTGGCCGGTTCGTTGCCACCGTTCTGGCGGCTATAAAGGGTAGCGGGAATGGACAGATCAAGACTCTCCCTGGCTCGTGTACAGGCCACATACATGAGTCTCCGTTCTTCCTCGAAATCGTCTTCCCTGACCATGGCATGCCGTGAAGGAAAACGCTCTTCCACAAGATCAAGCAGAATGACGGCATCCCACTCCAGTCCTTTGGCCGAATGGATGGTAGAGAGGACTACACGTTCGGCGGCATCGGCTTCTTCAGCCTCTTCCTCCGGAGTTTCCAGAGACAGATCTGCAATGAACTGTTCAATATCTGAATAGGCAGAAGCGATGTGGGCCAGTTCGGTCAGACCCTGCTGCCGGCGGGGCCAGTCATCGGGGAAAAGGGCCTGCATGCGAGGCTGGTAGTGCTCGATGACCATTTCAACGAGGCCTGCTGGCGACAGGTTATGCTGGCGCAGCCTGTCCAGAAGCAGCATGTCTGACCAGAGATCCGGGAATCGTGTGCAGGCCTTGCGCAGTTCATCGAAGTCCCCTTGGCAGGCTACAAGGTAGATCTTCTGGGCTGTGCGCGTACCAACGCCCTTGGACAGGCCGGCTACGCGCAGGAAGGAGGGCATGTCCAGAGGATTGACGGCAAGGCGGATAAACGCAACCACATCCTTGACATGGACAGCTTCCGAATAACGCAGCCCTCCGTATTTTCTGAATTTGATTCCGCGTTTGGTCAGTGCAACTTCAAGGTGGTAGGACTGATAGCCTGCCCGGAACAGTACCGCTATTTCCCGTGCCTGATATCGGGAAAGCAGCTCTTCAACGCGGGATGCGACAAGATTCGCCTGTGTCAGATCGCTCAATGGACGCATCAGACGGACTTTTGGGGTCGATTCATCCACTTTTTTGCTGGTATAGAGCGTCTTGTGGAACCCTTCCGTTGCCGGTGCGAGTACGGCATTGGCTACGTCGAGTACAGGCTGGGTGGAACGGTAATTTTCTTCCAGGCGAATAACTCGTGTTGCGGGGAAGAGTTTGGGAAAATCGAGAATATTTCTGACATCTGCGCCTCGAAAGGCATAGATGGACTGGGCATCGTCACCGACGGCCATGACATTGCCGTTATCGCCTGCCAGAAGTCGGACAATACGGGCCTGTACCCGGTTGGTATCCTGATATTCGTCAACCATGAGGTAACGATAGCGCTCCCGGAAGAGGGGGGCCATTCCTTCATGTTCGCCATCTCCGCGAAGCAGTGTCTCCAGTTCAAAAAGCAGATCGTCATAGTCAAGGAGAGCATGTTCACGGCGGTAGGCATGATAGGCCTCACCCAGTTCTGTCAGAGCGTCTGCATGGGGCAGAAGATGCGGTGATTCTCTCTGAAGAACATCATACAGAGGAATTTCCTTGTTTCTGGCCTTGCTCAGCAGACCAAGAATAGCCTGTGTCTTGGGGAATGAACGGTCTCCCTTGCCGAGGTGGAGGCGTTCCTTGCATTGCTGAATGGCAGAGGCACTGTCTGAAGCATCCATGATGGTAATCGGCCCCTGTGCCCAGGCCGGGCGGTACTGACGGAGAACCGAAAAGGCAAAGCCGTGGAATGTTCCACCCTGAACACCACCAAGACTGTAGCCCAGAAGGTCCGTGGCGCGAATGAGCATTTCCCGGCTGGCCTTACGGGTAAAGGTCAGAAGCAGCATGGATTCCGGTGAAATACCCTGTTCGGCGAGCCAGGCCAGACGATGAACAAGTGTGCGTGTCTTGCCACTGCCGGCCCCGGCAATGACAAGAACAGGACCGTCAGGAGCCGTAACGGCCTCAAGCTGGGCCGGATTCAGGGTAGAAATATCAATCATGAAGTGCCTCCGACGGACATAGTATAGGAACACAGGCTGTCCCGAAAGACAAAAGTTTGTCTTGTCTCTGGTTGATCGGAATGGCCTGTGCGTTTTTGATGCCGCTGAGTTCAGGTGTGCGGATTGGTATGACGGCACAATATACTGCTGAGAAATGTCTCTCAGCCAGTATGCCTGCCAGAAACAAAAGCGGACCCCGGCAGAGAGGTCCGCTTGAAGTGGTCCCGAAAGAATTCAGGCCTAGAGGGCTGCCTGCTGTCTGAGCCAGTCATTGAGGCCGGTCAGATCTTCTCCCCACGGATATGGAGATCCTTCAAAGGTCTTTCCACGCCCATAAAAGAGAGTACCGTTTATTTCTGCCGCCTCCCGATCAGTGGAGGCATCTCCAATCATGACGGCTTCAGCCGGATCGACGCCTGCTTCCTGAAGAATTTCCTTCAGAAGGATGGCCTTGGCCGGAGGAGTGCCTCGGAGTCCATCAAAGTAGCCGTCCAGATTCCGTGCGCGAAAAACGGATACAAGCTCTGATTGTGGCGTTCCGGAGCACACATACATGGGGATCTTCCCCTTCCATGTCTTGAGTACGTCCAGGGCTCCCGGAACGAAGGGGGCATTGATGACATTATCAAGCGCATAATGGACGAATCTGCTCGCGAGCTCATCCATTTCCGGCTGAGTGATTTCTCGACCAAGTACCTCTCTATACAGCCATTTGAATTTTTCATAACGGCTGACGCCGCCATGAAGCGTATGGAACAGCACAAGGCGGTCACGCGCTTCGGCCCCAAAGGGTTCCGCAACCATGCCAAAGGCTTTTGTCTTGGCGTCTACGGATTCCAGCAGAACACCATCGCAATCGAAGACAATAAGCGAAAGAGCCATGTCATTCTCCAGAGTGCAGAGCGCCAATCAGATTCTTGATGGTGTCCGTTTCCATGATGATTCGGGCTTCACGGGCATAGGAGCCGATATGCGGCGTAAGAATGACGTTGTCCATATCCTTCAGAGGTCCTTCATAGGGTTCTTTGGAATAGACATCGAGGGCAGCTCCGCCAAGATGCCCGGCTGTGAGCAGGCCATACAGCGCCTTTTCGTCAATGAGTCCTCCACGAGATACATTGATGACAAAGCTGCCGGGGCGCATGAGGGAAAGACGACCAAGATCAAGCAGGGTAGCGCCATTTTCCGGTTTGGCACAATGCAGGGTTATGATGTCGGCCCAGTCCATCAGAGGATCAAGCCCCAGCTTGGAGTAAGTCTTATCATCGACAAAGGGGTCATGGTAGGCAATCTCGACCCCAAAGGGTTCAAGACGCTTGGCAACGGCATGCCCAATGCGGCCAAGACCGACAATACCCACATGCTTGCCGTTCAGAAGGTTGCCCATTCTCTTTTTCCAGACACCGTTACGAATGTCTCTGTCCTGGTGGGGAACCTGACGAAGCAGCGTCAGCATGAGACCGATGGTCAGTTCGGCTACGGCAACTGTGGGACCATCCGGAGTGTTGCAGACGGTGATTCCTTTGGTCCTGGCATATCCGGCATCAACGCTGTCCATGCCTGTCCCGCAACGGGAGATGATCTTCAGCTCGGGCAGGGCATCAATAACTCTTTTGGAATAGGGTTCCGTGCCGGCAGCCACACCGGTGCAGCCCTGAAGCAGCTGAATGGTTTCGTCTTCAGTGAGTGTTCTGCCTATATCGTTGAGAATATATTCAATACCTTCCTGCCGCAGCAGTTCCAGAGGTTCTTCACTGTAGCGGGCAAAGGAAGATGTGGTGATGGCTATTTTCATGGCGTACATCCTTTTTGTATGTAACGAAGAGATGTTGTACGGAGACTTCGTTGCCGTCAGCTGTTCGTCCGACGGCCGATAAGTCTGGCGGGAACGCCTCCCATAATGGCATAGGGTTCAACATTTCGTGTAACCACGGCCCCTGCTCCGATGATGGCGCCGTGTCCAATATGAACATCTGGGGTAATGGTGCAGTTGGCTGCAATCCAGACATCATCATCGATAGTGATCGTTCCATGAACGTGGCCCTGCTGCATGATTGGTATATCAAGACGATCAAATCGATGATTGGCGGCCCGAATGACAGTACCCGGACCTACCGCTACCTGCTTTCCCATGCGGATAAGACCATTGGAGGCATCTACGGTGACACCGGGACTCAGGGCTGTGTCCTGTCCCATCTCCAGAGAGCCATTTTCGGCATAGAGGTGGCATCCTCTTCCGATACGGATGCCGTCTGCCAGATGCATATTGCGACAACCCTGGACAGCTATCCCATTTCCAAAACGAACCTTGCCACAGGCTGCGAAGAGGGGACGCCAGAGAACAAGACGAATTCCCGTGCCCAAAACAGTAGGAATCCAGCCTGACACTGCGGTGAGGAGTTCTTCAACAAAATGTCGGATCATGGAGTGTTCGGATCATTCTGGAAAAAGGGTTGCCGGTGTATCCGGAGAATTGAATGACAGACAATGGAAAATTTCGCCCGGATGACCCTTTCGGAGATCATCCGGGCGTAAGATTATTTTGTATAGGAAAGACGGAGCGTATCGTCCTTCATTCGTTCGCGTACGCGTTCCAGATCTGCTTCGGTATCGACACTGAGGGTGCGCTTGTCGGTAGGCACCATGCGGACCTTTTCGCCGTGTTCAAGAATCCGCATCATGTCCACAGATTCAATGATTTCAAGAGGAGATTCTTCCATCTCATTGAATTTGATCAGATAGTCGCGGCGATAGGGAATGATGCACACCTGCTTGTGCATGGGAACATGCGGAGTTCCCTTACGGCGGGAGGGAATGGGTTCGCGCGAGAAGTACAGCGCATCTCCATTGAGATCGGTAACTACCTTGACTTCATTGGGATCCTCAAATTCTTCCTCGGTTTCAAGGTTGGCCATGAGGTTTACCACATTGATGGATGGATCCTTGAGCATGGGGGCTACGGCTGCGTCAATCATGTCCGGGGTGATCATGGGTTCGTCTCCCTGAACCATGACTACGATATCGGCACGCTGTCCGGTCATCTCTTCTATTTTGAGCATGGCTTCGGCGGTTCTGGTCGTGCAGCGTACATGGGTATCAGCCGTCATGACAGCCTTGAGGCCAGCTGAAGCAGCGTAGTCCATGACAACCTGATCACAGGTGGCAATCCAGGTGGAGGAGAGACTCTTGCACATGGCTGTACGGAAAGTCACATGCCCCACCATGGGCACGCCGTGAATGTCGGCCAGAGGCTTGCCGGGAAAACGACTGGACCCCATTCGAGCGGGAATGATGGCAATAATATTCATGATGCGTCTCCTTTGGAGCGTATTGGGTGCTGCATATGTCCTGATTCAGTCTTTCTTTTCTTCCATCAGATAGCCACCCAGTTCCTTGAGGTCGGGGTGAAGTTCCTGATGGATTTCTTCCATGACTCTGAGGACTCCCTGTCCCAGGTCAATGGACAGATGAGGTGTCATCTTGCGTCCGATTTTGGGCATGAAGGCATAGGGCGTAATCTGATAGTGACCGCTGTTCGGGTCGTGCTGAAAATTGATTTTCAGCTCCTTCCCCAGCATTTCGCCGATCATCTTGAAAAGATCACCAACCCGCATGGGCTGATTCCCCGTCAGAACGATATTCTGATTGGCGTATTCCGGCTGGAGAATTTCCACGGTGCTGAGTGCCGCATCTTCCACATGGATGTATTCACGCAGCGCGGTCGGTGCCCCGTAATAGGTGATCTCTCCCTTTTCCAGTGCTTCGGCTACGAAACGATTGATGGCATTGCGGCGGTCGGCTCTGGAACCATACAGGGAACCGTAGCGAAGAATGGTATATTCAAGTCCATACATGGCATGGTAATTCTCAATATAGAGTTCGCATGCCTGCTTGCTGCACCGATAGAATCCTCCGGATTTGCCATACACATAGAGAGAGCTGGCAAAGACATAGCGCTTGATGCCGGCTTTGCGGCAGGCTTCCAGAAGAATCACGTTCCCAAGCACGTTGACGCGTGCTGTTTCCACAGGTTTCTGATTGGCTTCACCAATATCGGCGAGTCCTGCAAAGTCGAAAACAGCATCCGCTCCCTGAACAACCGTATTGACCAGTTCTTCATCCAGCAGGCTGCCTACGACCATATGCTGATCGTCGCGCAGATAGGGAGAGGGACGCAGATCAACAATGGTGACATCGTGTCCTGCATCGGACAGCTTGTCGCACACATGAGATCCCAGAAATCCGGAACCGCCGAACAGCACAATTTTCATGAAAAGATCCTTGTGGGCATGTCATGATCTCCAGGATGGAGACGAAACATGGATTGTAGGTTTTCCCCGGCGTCTAATGACGGGGGCAGGCGCAGCCGTGCAGCAGGAAAACAGCGTCAATGCCATAGGCAATGAATTTGTAGCCAGCGGCAATACATTGGGCCAGGCGTTCCGGTTCGGGCTGAACCACATGATTGCCCATGCACATCCCGTGACGGATACAGGCCTTATTGATGCGGTCCATGACGGCGACAAAGTCAGGGTGATCAAACTGCCCAGTAAGTCCCATGGAACCGGAAAGATCGTAAGGGCCTACCATGATGGCATCCAGCCGGGGATGCGACAGAATGTCGTCAAGCTGCTCTACTGCGCGGATATGCTCAATCTGGGCAACCAGAAGCACTTCTCTGGCTGTGGTGTCACGGTAGGTATCAAAATCGCGTCCGTACATGTTGGCTCTGGAATAGCCTACCCCCCGACTGCCTCCGGCATCGGGATAGAGCGCAAGGCTGATGGCACGGTCGAGCTGTTCGCGTGACTCGATCATCGGGAAGATGAGTCCCTGAGCGCCGGAGTCGAGAGCGTCCTTGATGGGGCGCAGTTCAGCCTGAGCAATTCGGGCAAAGGGAGCGGCGCCGCCACGTTCGATGGCACGAAAGACATCTGGCAGAATGGCTCTTGTGAACGCGCCATGTTCCATGTCTGCGGCAACCCAGTCATATCCGGATGCACCAAGCACTTCGGCTACATCTGCAGAAGGAAATTGCAGCCATGTCCCAATGGTAGCCGTTCCTTCGCGCATCATTTCCCGTATTTCCTGTGATGTTTTCATCGAATTGTCCTTTGGATTTTGCAATTCCCGTTGACTGGAAATCCTTTGTACAAGGATACGCTTGGCGTTCTCCGAAGTCCAGAGGCGAAAAAGGGTTCCAGATGCGCTCGAAATCGGAGGCCGGATCAGCCTCTGAAGAGTGGCATGGCTTCCGTGATGGCGTCTGGAGCGGCAAACAGAAAGGCAGTATCACCTGCATGGAGGACAGACATACCTCCAGGAGAAGCAATGATTTTGTCTTCGTGGCGCAGGCCAACTACGGTAACACCGTATTTCTGACGCAGATCGGTCTCCATGAGTTTGCGTTCCGCAAGGGGAGATCCCTGCTCCACCTTGCAGGCCACGACCTCAAGGCCGGTAAGCAGTTCATCTGTCAGGGTCGCAAGATTGGAGCCATTCATATGGGGCTTGCGAACAGAACGATACTGTTCTTTCCGAATATTGTTTGTGAAACGTTCTATGGTCTGGACGGGCACCATATAGTGGGTCAGAACCCGGGAAAAGATTTCGATGGATGTCTCGAAATCTTCGGAGATGACATCATCGGCGCCAAGCTGTTTCAGCTCCTGAACTTCTCCAAGGAAGCGGGTTCGTACGACAATATGAAGTTTGGGATTGAGCTTGCGTGCCGTAGCTGTAATGGCGCGAACAGCCGAAGGATCAGAGATCACAACAGTAATGACGCGTGCCGTATGAACGCCAAAATGTTCCAGAACCAGAGGCAGAGACGCGTCTCCACCATATATGGGTTCTCTGTCACGGTAGCGTGCAACTGTTTCCGGGTTCATTTCGAGAATAACGTAGGGAATTCCTGCCTCTCTCGCCGTTCGCGCAAGATGCTGTCCACCTATGCCGAAACCAACAATAATAAGGTGGTCATGCATCTCCTTGTCGTTTGCCTTCTTTTCATCCAACGTCCCTTTGAGATGGAAAAGACGATAGACAAGTGAAGAGACCCGTGGCCCCTGATCCATGACTGAAGGGGTGAGCAGCATGGTGAGAATGCTTGCTGCAAGGAACATCTGGTACCCTGTCGGGTCCAGCAGTCCTGCATCCACGGCGGAACGGGCGAGTACAAAGGAAAATTCTCCAATTTGGGCCAGACTCAGAGCAGCAAGGATGGCCGTTTTTACTGGATAACCCACGGCAAAGGCCGCAGGAAGGGCAAAGAGCGCTTTCTGAACAATCAGAATTGCGGCAAAACAGACAATAATAGCAATGTGTTCAAAAAACACATTGACATCAAGCAGCATGCCTACGGAAATAAAGAAGAGACTTGTGAATACTTCCTTGAAGGGGAGTACTCCCTCAAGAGCGTTCAGGCTGTATTCGGAGCCGGCGAGAAGCAGACCAGCGAGAAAGGCCCCCAGGGCAAGAGAGAGCCCCAGATAGGCTGTTCCCATGGCAATGGCAAAACAGAGCCCCAGCACGGTCATGAGCAGCAGTTCCTTGCTGCGGGTGTACAGAACCTGTTTGATGATCCATGGCACAACGTGTTTGGCAAGGAGCCAGCCTCCTCCAAGAATGGCTACCGTGCGCAGGGCGGAAAACAGCAGCTGCGTGAGGTCGCCTCCCCCCTGTCCGGCCAGGAAGGGGATAACAAGCATCATGGGAACAACGGCAATATCCTGAAAGATCATGACAGCCAGAATGAGCCGCCCGTGCGGTGATTCCGATTGTGCCTTCTGTTGCAGGCGGCTAAGAACGATGGCTGTGGATGACAGCGAGGCAATACAGCCAAACATGATTCCTTCCTGCCATGGCCTGCCACAGGCAATGAGAATCAGGGCGGAGGCCGCTATGGTCAGCAGAACCTGTACTGTTCCTCCTACAAAGATTGGCTTGCGCAGGCGTATCAGTTCTTCGCCTGACATTTCCATACCAATGGTGAACAGAAGAAGAACAACTCCCACTTCTGAAAGCAGCTCGACCGCGTGCGTATTTTCCACCAGTCCCAGAGCCGTGGGGCCGCAGAGTACACCGGTAAGCAGAAAGCCTACGATGGGAGGAATTTTGATCTTATGACAGATAAGCAGAACGCCTATGGAAAGGCAGAATAGTTTTACTATGTCGGGAAGAAGAGGTATTTCCATACGCACTCGGCTCCATTTTATGGATGTGACGACTTTATGCAAGGCGTCGGGAATGAAAGGATATTGATTGGGATAGGTCATTGAGACAGGGGCATATATCCATGAATGGATCAGTATTGTCTCTGGATGGACCGGAGTTTTCGGTCCAGAGGAAATCTATTGCGAATGAACGCCGTTTGCAATCGGTAGAAGAAATTTTTTGACAGGGGTATAGAATAGCTGGTCTGTTGCTGTCCGTTTTTGTACACGGAGCAGTGGTGACGGACAGAGGCTACGAGATCCCATATCGGAGGTACCATGCTGTTTCGGCGTCTTTCTCGCAGAATGGAACAGAAGATTGTTATCGTTGGCGCTGGAGAAGTGGGCTATCATATTGCCCGACGTCTGGCCGAAGAGCATCGGCAGGTGGTGGTTATTGACCTGAATCCGGACAGGTTGCGAACTCTGGAAGATGAGATGGATGTGCAGACCATGGTCGGTTCGGGAGCAACCCCTTCTGTCCTCAAGGAAGCCGGAATAGAAAATGCGGCCATTTTTCTTGCCGTGACAGATAGCGACGAAACAAACATTGTTGCCTGTCTCTTTGCCAGTGCCATTGCCCCTGATTCCATCAGGCTGGCCAGAATCCGTACGGCAGAATATACGGCCTACCCTCAGGTGTTTTCCAGCGATACCCTCAGAATCAATATGCTGGTCAATCCGGAAGACGAGATTGTTCGCAGCATTGAGCGACAGCTTACACTGCCCGGAGCTGTGGAATACAGCCAGCTGGCAGACGGGTCCTTGCGCATGGTTGGCATGCGTATCGATCAGGGACCTCTCATTGGTGAATCCTTGCGGAGATTCAGGGAACTGACCGGAGATGACGGTATTATGGTCGGTGCCATTGATCGCAAGGGAAAGCTGATAGTCCCTTCCGGATCGGATACCATTGAAGAAGGGGATGTGGTGTATTTCGCCTACCGCCCTTCAAGTCAGAAGGCGTTGCTTCGGGCCTTACGGCGCAAGGGCGGGTATCCTGCTTCTGCCTGTATCGTGGGAGGAGGCAATATTGGTTTCCGGCTTGCAGCCTTGCTTGAATCCAGAGGGGTAAATGTAAAGCTTGTGGAACTCGATGAGGGCCGTTGCAACATGTTGGCCAATGCGCTGGAAAAGACATTGGTACTGCATGGAGATGGAACGGATATGGCGTTGCTGCGCGAAGAAAATATGGGCAGCATGGACGCGTTCATTGCCGTTACGGGAGATGAGGAAACCAATATTCTGTCCTGCCTTTTGGCAAGGTCTCTGAACATTCCGGAAACGGTGGTTCGGGTAAATAAGGCAGCCTATCTGCCCTTGATAGAAACTTTGGGAATTGGTCATAGTGTGAGTCCGCGTCTTTCGGCGGTCAACAGTATCCTGCAGTATATTCGCTATGGGAAAATTCTTTCTTCTGTTTCCGTGGGAGGAGATGCTGCCGAGATGCTGGAGGCTCTGGTAACAGAGGATTCCATTCTGGTTGGAAAGTCTCTTCAGAATCTGGGATTGCCACAGGGCATTCTCTTGCTTGGCATTACTCGGGGTACAGAGACGTTTGTACCTTCGGGCAGTACGGTGATTTCAGCTCAGGATCGTATCGTCTTTCTGGGACTCCGTGAAAGGATGCCATTCATTGAGGATCTTGTCTCACGCCGGTGTGGTGAAGCCTGATTTCGGATTTTGCATTATCCGGCTGTCTGACTTCAGGAAACTGCAGAGGATGGCTGACTTGAAGAAGACACTTTGGGCAGAGAGAGCTGGCAAGCAGCATGCAGGATGTTCCTTTTCTGATGTATTTTTTTCAGGGTCTGACACTGGGGCTGGCATATGTGGCACCTATTGGTGTTCAGAATATGTTTGTCATCAATGTCGGGATGTGCAGACCCCGGCTGGAGGCCTATCGAACGGCCATCATTGTTATCTTTTTTGACATTTCTCTGGCTCTGGCCGGCTTTTGGGGTGCAGGTCTCCTTTTGGAGCGGTTCCTCTGGATACGGCTTGGAGTTCTTCTGGCCGGAAGTCTGTTTGTTATCTATATGGGAATACAGCTGATTCTTGCTCCAGCAGGAGGACTGGAAATAGAAGAAACAAGACTGACCTTACGACGGGTCGTGCTGATGGCGTGTGTTGTGACATGGTTTAATCCTCAGGCCATCGTGGATGTAACCCTGTTGCTTGGAGCCTTTCGCGCAAGCCTGCCGGAGCAGATGGTACAGTTTTTTATGGCAGGAGTCCTGTGTGCTTCCTGCATGTGGTTTCTTGGACTGACCACAGCAGTTACATTTTTCCGCAGTCGGCTGAACGGAACAGTCCTGCGCTGGATAAATCGTATTTGCGGCGTAGTTGTTCTGGGATATGGCATTCGGCTGGGCTGGACCTTTGTCGGGCAGTTGTGCTGAGCGACGGCTGTGCGGAGAACAAAAGGATAGATAAGATACCATGCAGATACGTGCTGTTCTGTTTATAGTTGGGGTGTTGCTGACCTGTATTGGGGTGTTCATGCTTGTACCTCTGGCTGTATCCATCGGGTATGGAGATGGCGCTTTTGAGGGACTGGCTACCTCTCTGGTCTGTATTATTGGGCTTGGTCTTTTGCTGGCGTGGCTTGACCGGCCTCGAGGGTCCCTGAAGCTGACACCGCGAGAAGGACTTGCCGCAGTGGGGATTTGCTGGATCGTTGCCAGTTTTGCGGGCGGGCTTCCCTATGTTTTTACCGGCTGGATGTCTGTGACTGATGCCGTTTTTGAAGCCGCTTCCGGCTTTACGACCACTGGGGCAACCATTCTCAGCGATATTGAGGCGTTGCCGCCAAGTGTTCTCTTATGGAGAAGCTTTACACACTGGCTTGGAGGCATGGGAATTATTGTCCTGTCATTGATCGTCCTCCCTGTTCTTGGTGTGGGAGGAATGCAGCTTTATCGGGCTGAGGCTCCGGGGCCGCGCCCTGACAAGATGACTCCGAGAATGCAGGATACCTCGCTTATCCTCTGGAAAATGTACTGTCTCATGACAGTGGTTCTGGTCATTCTGTTGCATCTTGCGGGAATGGACTGGTTCGATGCCGTCAACCACAGTTTTTCCACGGTCGCCACGGGTGGCTTTTCCACAAAAAACGCTTCGATTGCGGCCTTCCCCAGTCCGGCCATTCAATGGATTCTTATTGTGTTCATGTTTCTTGCAGGGGTGAATTTTGCACTTCATTATCGCCTGCTTGCAGGAGACTGGGGAACATATCGACGTAATTTTGAGTTCGTTGCGTATGCAATAATGCTGGCAGTAGGAGCCTGCCTCATTGTTGGCGTCCTTGTTCTGAATGATATTTTTCCCCTGAAAACATGGGCAGAGCTGGAGCAGGTTGTCCGTGCGGTTCTGTTCCAGGTTGTTTCCATCTGTACAACAACAGGCTTCATAACAGAGAACTATATAGGCTGGCCTGCCTTATCCTTGGGAATCATTCTTCTTTTTACATGTATTGGGGGGTGTACCGGATCTACGGCAGGTGGCGTGAAAGTGCTTCGGGTCGTCGTTCTTGTCAGGCTGATCTATAAGGAAATTTTTCGACTGCTGCATCCGCATTCGGTGTATGGTCTGAAAATTGATGGTCAGCCTGTGCTGCCGGAAATCCTTTCAGGCATTGTGGGCTTTTTCCTGCTGTATCTGCTTGTTCTTCTTTTCGGAACATTGCTTGTTGCCGCACAGGGAATTGACCTCACGACGGCCTTCACTGCCAACCTGACCTGCATATCGAATGTGGGGCCTGGCCTTGGCAAGGTGGGACCTGTGGACAATTTCGGCTGGCTGCCCGATTTTTCCAAATGGATATTGTCTCTGGTCATGCTGTTGGGACGACTGGAGTTTTATGCCATTGTGGTCTTGTTTGTTCCTGAATTCTGGAAACGCTAGAGCCAGATGTCAGCCTCATGGTAAGGAGAAGTCGTTATAGCAGCCGTTGCTTTTCAGCGTGCCGGATATTGCCGTCACATGCGATGGAAAAAAGGCGGATTGACTCTGCTGACAGGACTTTGCTTGCGTTCGTTTTCATTTTCAGTCATGATTTTTCTTGTGATGCGCTGCTTGCTCTGTTCTATTTTACTTTTTCCAAGGATGTATCATGCATAAAGGTTCTATCGGAGTCGCTCCCGAAGGATTGCCATTCCTTTTTCTGCTTGGTTTGACTTCTCTTGTCTTTGCTGCGATCGGTTGTTGGCCTGTAGCCCTGATCTTTTTGGTTGCAACCTGGTTTGCCGGTCATTTTTTCCGTGATCCGGAACGGGTTGTCCCAACTGAAGCTGATGTGGCCGTATGTCCTGCTGATGGAAAGGTTGTCCGTGTCGAACCTCGTCCTGATCCCATTACCGGAGAAAACAGGACCTGCATCAGCATTTTTATGAATTTGTTCAACGTGCATGTGAACCGGGTTCCGGTGAGCGGACGGGTTGAGAGCATTCGTTATTTCCCCGGAGCCTTTTTCAATGCGGCACTGGATAAGGCCTCTACGGAAAATGAACGTTGCGCCTATCTGCTGCGGGATGCCGAAGGGCGTCCCTGGGTCTTCGTTCAGATTGCCGGCCTGATTGCCAGACGCATTGTCTGCCGGGTGGAAGAGGGCGACTCTCTGGCCAGAGGGGAACGTTTTGGAATGATTCGTTTCGGGTCTCGGGTTGACCTCTATTTGCCTCCTGACTATAGTGCAGTAGTTACCGTCGGTGATACTGTGCTGGCAGGAGAAAGCATTCTTGCCAGAAAGTTCCGGCCCTAGCCATTCGGAGATAATCCAGACGCTTTTTCTGGTCCATAGGTACTCCAATATGCAGGAAGAAAAAACTGTTCGGCGTGGCGTTTATATCCTCCCGAACCTCTTTACCACAGCAAGCCTTTTTACAGGTTTTTTGGCTATGGTGCTTGCAGCGCAGGGGCAGATCGAAAGTGCTGCTCTTGCCGTTCTGTTCAGCGCCCTGATGGATGGACTGGACGGCAAGGTCGCTCGCCTGACCAATACCGCCAGTGAGTTCGGTATTCAGTACGATTCTCTGTCTGACCTCGTTGCCTTTGGTGTGGCTCCTGCCTTCATGTGCTGGGTCTGGATGCTGAATGTCTATGGGAAACTCGGTATCGGCGTTGCCTTCCTTTATGTCGCCTGCACGGCGCTTCGCCTTGCCCGTTTCAATATCAATGTCAATGTGGTCAGTAAGAAGTTTTTCGTAGGTTTGCCCTGTCCTGCTGCAGGATGCTTTCTGGCCATGTTTGTTCTCTTTTCCTCCTATCTGCCTGAATGGCTGGCCGTTCGTGTCGCCTTCCTTGCACTCTTTGTAACCTTTGTCATGGCGTTGCTCATGGTCAGCCGTGTTCGTTACTTTGCGTTCAAGGAATATGGATTCCTGCGTGCCCATGCCTTCAGCTATATGGTTGTGGCACTTCTCATTTTCGTACTGATTCTTTCCCAGCCCGTTGTCTTTGGGTTTACGTTCGGTACGATTTATATTCTATCCGGTCTTGTCTACACGTTTATCATTCTGCCTCGTCGTAACCGCCTAGGGAGCCTTGCGCAGAATTGACGGCTGTTGACGCTTTGATACAGGGGAGAGAAGGGGACCTGGTTGGAGCGCCCCCTTCTCTCCCCTTCTGTATACCAATGCCTGGAAACAAGAAAACGCGGATCAGGATACATGCCGTACGGATTGTTCATCTGGTTTTCGTTTGATTTTCCAAGGGATAAGGAGAAAAATCATGTCCAATCGCGTTATCATTTTTGACACAACACTTCGGGATGGTGAACAGTCTCCTGGCGCTACCATGAATCTGCAGGAAAAGCTGCGTATGGCCCGTCAGCTTGAAATTCTCGGTGTTGATGTTATGGAAGCTGGCTTCCCGGCATCAAGTGTTGGGGATTTCGAGTCGGTACACGCCATCGCCAATGCTGTGAAGGGGGGCATGCAGGTTGCGGCTCTGGCTCGTGCTTCCAAGGCTGATATTGATCGGGCATGGCAGGCTCTGAATGGTGCACAGAATCCCAGAATCCATACATTTATTGCGACCTCTCCCATTCATATGGAGTACAAGCTGCGCAAGACGCCGGATCAGGTCGTCGAAATGGCTGCCGCAGCCGTACGTCATGCAGCCCGCTATACCTCCAATGTGGAATTTTCTGCTGAGGATGCTTCACGTTCAGATCCCGATTTCCTTGTTCGTGTGTTCACGGCAGCGATTGATGCCGGAGCAACGACCATCAATATCCCGGATACGGTAGGTTATGCTCAGCCATTTGAATATGGTGAACGCATTCGCTACATCATTGAACATACGCCCAATGCCCATAAGGCCGTTTTCAGCGTTCACTGCCATGACGACCTTGGTCTTGCTGTAGCAAATACACTGGCAGCTCTGAGCAATGGTGCCCGTCAGGCCGAGGTCACGCTGAATGGCATTGGTGAACGTGCCGGCAATACGGCGCTGGAAGAAGTGGTCATGGCGCTGAAGACCCGTCATGATTATTATGGTCTGGAAACTGGCATCATCAGTGAACAGCTGTTCCCCTCCTGCCGTCTTCTTGCCCATATTATTGGTCGCCCGATTCCTGCAAACAAGGCCGTGGTGGGTGCAAATGCCTTTGCGCATGAGTCCGGCATCCATCAGGATGGCATGCTGAAGAATCGTGAGACCTACGAAATCATGACACCTCAGTCCATTGGACGGAAATCCACGGATCTGGTCATTGGCAAGCACTCCGGACGTAATGCCGTACGGACACGTCTTGAAGAACTTGGCTATCATCTGGATGAGGATCAGGTGAATGTTGTTTTCGAGGCGGTGAAGGAACTGGCCGACAAGAAGGCCAATGTTCATGATGAGGACCTCGAAGCGCTGGTCTTCTCTGAAGTCTATCGGATTCCAGATCGCTACCGTCTGCTGAACGTTTCCGTTCAGACGTCCATGGGTTCCAACATGCCGGCTACTGCTGCCGTCGTCCTGCAGGCTTCTGGTGACGAATTGCGCCGGGCTGGTTTCGGTGCCGGACCCATTGACGCAACCTTCAATGTCATTTCCCAGATCGTGGGACGTGCCCCGGATCTGGAACAGTTCAGCGTTAACGCCATTACCGGTGGTACCGATGCTCAGGGCGAGGTGACCGTACGGCTGCATGAGGGAGAATTTACTTCTACAGGTCATGGCTCCGATCCCGATGTCATTGTCGCGAGTGCCAAGGCCTATGTAGATGCGTTGAACCGACTGGATCACAAGGTACAGGAAGGCAAGC
>CAMLXE010000006.1 GCA_946490455.1 uncultured Desulfovibrio sp.
CTCCTCGGCAATGTCCACCAGATCTTCGTTCCAGCATCGCCCGTTCATACGGACAGTGATTCTGACATCTGCCCGCTGACTGTGTGCGCCTTCATCGCTGATGGCCTTGGAACAGGGACATACCGTCATCACCGGTATGATCACTTCCAGAGTAAAATGAGGTTTTCCTTCTCCCAGCTCGCCTGTCAGCATGCACTGATAGGGAAGAAGCCCCCTCTCCCCGGTCGCTGGAGCAGACTTGCGAATAAAATAGGGGAAGCGAAATGCAATATGTGCCCTTCTGGCCTGAAGACGCTCCTTGACCGTTTCAAGCAGACGCTTCATGGCATTATAGTCCAGCTCTTCCGTCCAGTTTTCCACAGCAGCCACAAAACGGCTCATGTGTGTCCCCTTGAAGGACGACGGCAAATCCACGCTTACATCCACTTTTGCCACAGAATGCTGGTGTCCACTTTCCCTGTTGCGTACCAGCAGGGGTACTTCAAGCCCCTTGACGCCAACCCTGTCGATAGGGAGGGCAACCGGAGCAGGACTGTTCTGTACGTCTTCCATTTCTGATCCTGACATGGGGTTATCAAAAGCGGCCGAAAACCACATCGTATGCATTTTCTCCACAAGAGGTGGAACTCACAAGAGTAACTGGCTCAATCTCTTTCTGCAGATACGGCTTCGCTCTGGGCCGTTCTCTCTCATTATGGGAGATCCGCACCAATAGCCGTAATCGAAAAGGTGCCGTGTGTCACCCCCCGAATGGACCGCAGCTGGTCTGCCAATGTACGCAGCTGTCCGGCAGGTCCCTTGAGAACAAGAATTTCCAGGCAATGATGGTGATCGAGATGCACATGCAGGGAAGCGACAACCACATTATAGTCGTCATGCTGACGTTCATTGAGCTTTCGGGAAAGATCTCGAACATGATGATCATAAACAAGAGTCAGTACCCCTGCCGCATCCGCATTGTCCGAGCGCAATGAATCCTGAACCAGCGTATTGCGGATAATATCGCGCAACGCCTCAGACCGGCTTGGGTACTCCTGTCGATCACAAAGAGCATCAAACTTTGCCAGCAGATCGGCATCCAGTGACACACCGAAACGGACTGTCTCCCCCATGCTCGTCTCCTTCCTTCACGCTACTTCCGAATTTCCCATATCCGAACAGGAACCGGACGTTCCTGCGGATACAGAGCCGGAATGCTCTTCTCCCAGACACACCTGCCGCTCCAGCGCCGATTGATCAGGGCCGTTCGGAAGGTATCATATACGGCCCGGGTTGGTTCTGCGATCCAGGCCACGCCATCGTCAGCCAGTGCATATTCAAGAAAATCAAGTACAGGCGCCGCAAAACGCTGTTCGTACATGATATCCCCACCCCATATGAAACGCAAACCATGCTGCTGGACAGCAGGCTTTCTCCAGTCCATGACTACCCAGCAGGGCTGAGAAACATGGTTATGCTCCGCATTGAGGTACGCATAGTGCAAGGCCTCCGGTTCATAGTCCATACCGATAACCTTTGCTCCAAGCCACTGCCCCACGAGAGCCGTCAGTCCAATGCCACAGCCCAGATCAAGGCAGGGCTGACCATGCAGGCGTTCGCGCTGCTCATAAAGCCAGTCTGCCAGCACAAGACTGGATGGCCACAGTTCGGTCCAATAAGGCAGACGTTCATCTTCCGTAAATTCCGTCATGGCCTCCCAGAGACTTTCCATGTCGGCTGCCCGCTCCAGGGTCCATTCCCTTCCACAAGCCATCACCCGAAGAATCGGCTGCCAGCCTGACACGTTGGCTGTGTCCGTTGTCATTTTCCGGAACTCCTTGATTCCTTTTCCGTATAGCAGCGGATAAGGTCTCCGGTCAAACATGCCTGCATGAACTCTTTCTGTACCAGCATCCGTAGAGAAAACAGGCTCTGCCTCTTCTGAGCCAATACCCACAAGGGGTTACAAGGGGCTTTGCTCTTCACAACGGATTCAACCCATTCAGAACGTCCTCACGCCTTGCATAAGAATTTCATATCGTCCTCCCGTGAGATAACTTTTCCAAAAGGTTATCCAACGGCAGCAGGCAGTATGATCTTCCCAGTTTCCTTTCTGCTGCAGAATATATCCGAAAAAGGAGCATTGATCCGTCTGATACATCGTCATTGACCATCATCAGGACAGAAGATAAACTGATGCGCCTTTCAACTTACCCCGAACAGAAAACCTTTCTCCCCAGATCCTCCTCCGGAGACGCTCCATGCTGACGGAAATGAGCTTTCTCATTCTCGGCGTGCCCGTTGGGTACGCGCTGCGCAAGCATTCACTGGTTATCAAAATGACAGACCATGTGCTGACGTGGTCTGTACGTATTCTTCTCTTTCTGCTTGGACTGGCCCTGGGAGCGGACGCAGACCTCATGCGCCGAATGGACAGTCTGGGAGCTCAGGGGGCAATCATAGGCTTGTGTGGTACCGCCGGCAGTCTGCTTGGAGCCCGTCTTCTGGGTCCTCTTCTGGAACGTCATCTTCAAAAGAATGTCCGTCAGGAAGCATCTCGAGAAAAGGCATGAAAGAATCAGTCATCATTCTCTTTCTGTTCTGTGCGGGAGTCCTTACTGGCTGGATGGACATCCTGCCGGACTGGATAACGCACAGTGAGGCAAGCAACTGGGCTGTCTATGCCATGCTGGCCGCAGTGGGTATGGGACTCGGTTTTGATGTACGAGCGTGGCGTATTCTACGCGACCTCAAGGGCTGGGTTCTGATCATTCCAGTCATGATTATTGCAGGGACGGCTCTGGGAGCGACCGTTGCCTGGCTTGTCCTCGACATGCCGTTTCGTGACGTGCTGGCTGTTGCTTCAGGGCTCGGCTACTACAGCCTGTCCAGTATGCTTATCAGCCGACTGGCAGATACCAGCCTCGGTTCTGTAGCCCTGATTTCCAACATGGTACGCGAGCTGGTCACCCTCCTCCTTGCACCACTGTTTGTACGTCTCTGCGGGGGGCTGGGTCCTCTGTCTGCCGCAGGAGCCGCCACGGATACCTGTCTGCCGGCAATCATCAAAAGCAGCGGCGAACGGAACGCCATTATCTCCGTCTTTTCCGGTATGACCCTTACCGTTGCGGTTCCCTTCCTCATTACCGCCATCTTTACCTGGCTTTAAACCAAGGCTGTCCAGACAGACTTTTCAATCCGACAATCCTTATCGACTGCGTCATCCACCATGTGCTGTCTGCTCAGGCCCTGTCCGCTGCATTTCAGCATGATTGCACATGATATTCTGTTACAGAAGTCTCCAAAATTTCTTCACGTCCATTGACGTTCCCCGAATCGGTGGTCTATTTTGCGTGAGAAACAACAGACTTTGGATCTGCTGTCCTTTATGCCGGCACAGTTTCAACCTGCGCTCCGGTCTCTCTCATTCCGAGGTATCCATCCATGCGCTCTGTCTCTCTCTTCTGTCTTATGTTTCTGCTCCTTCTGGGCTCGGCATTTTCCGCCTCCGCCAATGACGGAACCGACAAGGGCAACTTGCCGAAACATGTCGAAAAGGCTCTCTCTACCCTGCTTGCTGATGCCTCAAAATCGGGCGTTTCTCCAAGCAGTGAAACACTTGCCGCCATCCTTGACTTTGTTACCACCAACAAGCTTGCCTCATCCAAGGTCAAACCTGAAAAACGTCCACAGGGACAAGGTGCCTACCTTCAGGACAAACTCAATGTCCCCCTCAAAAAAATCATTGCCTATACGCTGAATCCTCAAATTCCCGGCGAGGTCATCTATCCGGCTGTAGTCCGTCGCAATGCCTGGCTGCGTGGCAGCGAAATTGTTTCCAAGGGCAAGGAACTGCTGACGGCTCAGCTTCCCCCCTCCTCCATCCTGAGCGTCAGGGGAACCGAACTGGAAGAAACGACGCCTGATACTTCCAGCGGCTGTTACTACACCTACCAGCTTGACAGACTCTTCGTTCTTGCTCCCTACAACGGTCGTACGGCCCTGTTTTCCATTTCAGTCATGCCCAAGGAGTCTGATGTCGGCAAAAAAGGTGCCATCATTGGCAAGGAAACGGACTGGACACATGTATATAGCGGCGTTCCCGGAACCAATATCACCATGCTTGGCTGGGCAGAAACACACCTCTATGGATCGGCCAGCATAACGGTCTATCTGGATAACGGGTCCAGTACGAACCTGTATATGTTCAAATGGGCCAAGGCAGGCTGGGCTGGATCAAACGTGGTCAAGCCATCGCACATCACGGCAGGTCTGAAACGGTTCACAGACAGTATGCGGCACATACTGGAAAATCCGGCAACACCGAAACCGGAAGCCATTGCTGCCGAATTTGCCGCTCTGTCCAAACTCTCCGATGCCGATCTGCGCAAACGCCTTGACGGATATGCACGTTACCTGAGCAACCAGCCGGACAAGCTGCTGAAGGAAGATGCCTTTGCCTCTGTCCTCGCCAATAACGGCTATGCCCGGACATTGAGCCGTGACAATATGATTGCCGAGCTGATGAAACTCTATATGCGCAAGCATCTGGGAACGCTTCCGGCAGAAGTGGCCGCGACACTGAATTAAGAGGCTGATCATGCGCGAACTGCTCTTTTCGCCCACAGTGGAAGCGGCCCGGCTCCCGGACAATGAAATGGGAGACGCCTACGAGACAACAGGCCCCAAACGCCGTGCCTGGATAAAGACCACACTTGCCCTTGTTCAGGCCTTCCATCCTGCTTCTCCCTTTCGGGAGGAACGCCGCATCGAAAATCCTGCTGCCGGCTTTTCCTTTACCAGCCGCTCCTGTGTCGCCCCATGGGCTGTCTTTCTCCTGGGATCGGAGTGTGTTTCCTCCGTCAGGCTGGCAGCGACAATAATGAATGCACGACTTGCCGGAATCGAAGATATTCTTGCCGTATGCACAGGTGAACTTCAGGATCCGGCTCTGCTTGCCGTACTGGAACTGACCGGAGTGGAACATGTTTTCGCCCTGTCCCCAGCCCATACAGCAGATTTTCTGAAAGAACTGGACGCCCTTACCCGTGCCGATGGTTCACAGGGAACAGGTCGTCTGCTCTCCTTTGGCGAATCTCAGTATGCCATTGCCTGTGCAGGCCTTCCTGCTGTACCTGTATGGCTGGACCCGATTCCACGCATAGGCGTCTTCCCCAACGCGCAAGACAAACTGGAACGTATTGTTCAGGCACATCCGGATGCCTCTCCAGTTTCTCTCTCCGACACGAAAGAAATCTGTCAGGAACCGTTTGATGTCGTATATGGCACGGGAACGGCAAACAGCTCCCTGCATCTGGCATCCAATCTTGCTGGTGCATGGATCTGCCCGAATCTTGAGCCAGCCTTTTTCATGAATCGAGAACTGGACGTATCAACGACCGCATAAGGAGCCTCCCATTATGAGTCAGGCAGTGAGGAATATCGGCGTTATCGCTCACATTGACGCTGGCAAGACAACGCTCTCCGAACGGATGCTCTTCTATACGCGCAAGATCCATCGCATGGGAGAAGTGCATGATGGCACAGCCACCATGGACTATCTGCCGGAAGAACAGGAACGGGGCATCACCATTACCTCAGCCTGTACAACCTGCGAATGGGATGGCACGACCATCAATATCATTGATACACCGGGCCATGTGGATTTCACCATCGAAGTTGAACGATCCCTGCGAGTTCTGGATGGAGCCATTGGTGTTTTCTGTGCGGTCGGTGGTGTGGAGCCGCAATCCGAAACGGTCTGGCGGCAATCGGAACACTTTGGCGTGCCCAAGATTGCCTTTATCAACAAAATGGACCGAATTGGCGCCAATTTTTCTGCGGTACTCGACGCACTGGAAAGCAGACTGGGGGCTGTTCCGCTGCCCCTGATTGTCCCCATTGGCGCAGCAGAAACCTTCAGTGGTCTCATTGATCTCATCACATGTGAACGTCTGGATTTCGATCCAGCCGATCAGGGAAAAACGTGGACCCGTTCCCCGCTCTCCGACGAGGAGGCAGCCATTGCCGCCCAGTGGAGAGACCCCATGCTGGAACGGCTTGCAGAGCATGATGATCTGTTTCTTGAGCAGTATCTTGGTGGTGACTATGGAGAAAGCGACATTCACGCAGCAATCCGTCGTGCCACGCTGTTGCGCAAGCTTACGCCTGTACTCTGCGGTTCTGCACTCAAAAATACGGGTGTTCAGCCATTGCTTGATGCCGTCAAACGGTATCTTCCCGCTCCGGAGGATCTCCCTCCTGCCGAGGCTCACAATCCTCTTGATGGCACCACTACTCAAATCATATGCGATCCAGCGGCTCCTCTCTGCGGACTTGTCTTCAAGGTTATGATGGATGGTGGACGCAAACTGGCTCTGGTTCGGCTGTATGCCGGAACGCTCCGTGAAGGCGATACCTGCCGTAATGTGACCCGCGCAGCCGACGAACGCATTTCCAGACTCTATCGATTGCATGCCGATCATCGTGAACAGCTTGAAGAAGCCCGTGCAGGCGACATCGTTGCGGTTATCGGCCTGCGCTCGGCACATACCGGGGATACGGTGGGCGCTCCAGGTTCCGTCTGCCTTCTGGAAAGTATTGATGCCTATCAGCCAGTCATCTCGCTGGCCCTTGAACCGCGCAATGCCGATGAGGGGAAAACGCTGGATGAGGCTCTGGCCCGTTTTACCCTGGAAGACCCGACCCTGACCGTCAAGACCGACGAAGGCTCAGGGCACCGTATCATTTCCGGCATGGGAGAGCTGCATCTGGATGTCATTCTGGAACGTATCCGGCGTGAATATGGTATTGCACCCCGTGTAGGGAATCCGCAGGTCATCCGTCGTGAAACGCCGACGCGCACGGCCTCGGCGGATGGAGAATTCGACAGGGAACTGGGCAAGGAAAGGCATGCAGGATCCGTTTCGCTGACAGTCTCTCCCCTGCCCAGGGGAGAAGGGAACCGTATCCGGCTTGCCTTTGACGCCTCATCCCTCCCCGTACCTTTCCGCGAAGCTGTGGAACAGGGCGTGGAAAACGCCCTGCAATCCGGCCCCATTACCGGCTACCCCATGCAGGATACGGCTGTGGATATCACGGCCATGCCCCGGCGAGACGGGTCCACAGCTGCCGGGTATCACATGGCCGCCGGGATGGCATTGCGCTCTGCGCTGGAAGCAGCTGGCGTCGTTACGCTCGAACCGCTCATGTTTGTGGAAATTGCCGCACCAGAAGCCAATCTGGGACCGGCCATCAGCCTGTTCGGAACAAGAGGCGGCAGAGTGGAAAACATTCTTGACAGAGCGGGACTCAAGGTCGTGCAGGGTCTTGCTCCTCTGAGCAAGCTGTTCGGCTTCTCTACGGACCTGCGCTCGGCAACCCAGGGACGAGCCGGACTGGTCATGCGTTTTGAACGTTTTGACACAATCTGAAATCAAAGACACTGCTCAAAACGACCTGCATTCGCCCTCCTCTTCCGCTTTCGGACAGGAGGGCGAAGCTCACCCGACGGCCCTGAAAGAATGGCCTTTTGGCCCCAAAGCCTCTGACAGGATAGCGCCAAGGAATCTCAAGGAACAGCCAATGTCACCATTTTCAGGGAAATCTCGTGGGATACAAAAAATCTGTTTGCCGGACTTGCAGGGAGAACTGTATCTTCCATCCTCGAATTTTCCCTCTCCTCCGGCCTCTGCAATCGCAGTGCCTCAGCCCACGCCCAGCAAACGGCCAGCACTCGTCATCATGCCAAGCAGCGCCGGAGTCTGCGATGTTCGGGAACGATATTATGCCGGACATTTTGCCCAGATCGGATTTATCTGCCTCGTAGTGGACAGCTTTCTGTCACGGGGTCTGCTCCCCGGAATCCATAGTCAGCTTGAGCTTTCCGACAGAGATATGACTGAAGATGCCCTGAGGGGCTGGCGGATTCTTGCAGGCAGAACCGATACGGATTCTGAACGAATTGCTATTCTGGGTGTGTCCAGAGGAGGCGCAGCAGCCCTGAATACAGCTTTCCTTTCTGGTTCCAAATACTTTGCCGCGCATGTGGCCATTGCACCTTCAGCCTTCGTACAGCCGAGACATCCCATAACCACAGGGGCGCCAATACTCATGCTGGTTGCCGGAAAGGATGATTTTACCGGGACCGATGCAGCGCTCCACTATGCCAGAAGGCTCCAGCAGGGGGGAGCCAATCTTGCCATTCAGGTCTTCCCGGAGGCATACCACGCATGGGAGTCCTGCGGGAAACCTCTCCTTTTTCCTGAAATTCCGTGCTGGCCGAACTACACCTTCCTTCTGGAGGAGGATGGCTCCTATACAGACACACAGACAGGGCAAAACTTCTCTGAAGCCCAATTCAGAGAACGGTGTTCCAGCCTGCCCCGCCATAGTGCCCATGCCGGTGGAGGGACCCCGGCGTTCAAGGCAGAAGTCTGCTCTGTAATTGAACAGTTCCTGTCATTCATGACCTGCACTATCTGAAGAGGACGGTACGTCACCTGCGTTCAGATACCATCCGGCTTCTGGCCACCCAGTACACTCTCCAGCAAGGCAATCAGTATCTTTTCCGGCTTCCCATATCCTGAGTCTGTCCATTTCCCTTGAATCCTTAAAAGCCATTCGCATTCATGATAAAAAAAGGCGCATCCTCATAGAGGGTGCGCCTTTCCGACAGTAAACCGAAAACAGGATTCGGGGCATATGATATGCCCCGAAATATCGTGTTATTAGAACAGGCCGTCGGGATCGATACCGGCGAGACGGCGAGCCAGCTTCTTCTTGGCTTCCAGGTTGGCACCACGAGAAATCATGATGCGCTGAGCCTGCGGAGAACCGGCTCCGTGCATGGATTCGGTGAGGTAACCAACAGCTGCGGCGCCGATAGTCATGTTTTCCACAAGACGGAGCATACGCTGACGATGTTCGGTGGGAACGCCATCAGCAGCAGCCATCAGCTTGTTGCACCAGCTGCCCACTTCAGGAGACTTGAAGTCGGCTTCGGAAGGCATGGTGACCATAAGACCACCGGCGATATCCTGAGCCAGACGGGCGATTTCATAAGGCAGGCGGGTCACATTCTGCTTGCACACGTTGGCCAGCATCATATCGATAAGATAGTTGCCGGAAGCGGTCTTACGACCTTCAGCAGAACAGGCGATACCGCAGGAATACAACGTTTCATTCAGGTGGATCATTTCAATGATCTTGTCCTTCACATGGGAAGCCTTGGCTGCACCGTTGTATTCGGCCATGGCCTGCGTTGCGCCGATAAGTACGTCACCGTTACCGACCTTACAGCCACCGTAGGACTGACGATGGTAACCGGCGAAACGTTCTACCAGCATGCCGGCGAAGTCCATTTCGCCGCACATGTAAACATTTTCCCAGGGAATGAACGTGTTGTTGAAGATAACAATGGCTTCCTGGCCACCGTAGTTGGCGTTACCCACGTCGATCTTGGAACCTTCTTCAAGCTTGCGGGTATCGCTGGCCTGACGGCCATAGATGAAGATCAGGCTGGGGTCATTGGCCGGAACCGAGAAGGACACGGCATAATCCTGTTCTTCACCGCGCATGGCCTGCGTGGGCATGACGAGGATGTGGTGAGAGTTCAGGACACCCGTCTGGTGCATTTTGGCGCCACGAACGACGATACCGTCTTCACGGCGTTCCACCACATGCACGAACATGTCGGGATCAGACTGTCCGGAAGGTCCGGCTGCGCGGTTACCCTTGGGGTCGGTCATGGCACCGTCAACGGTCCAGTCCTTTTCCTGCCATTCAATCAGGAACTTCTTGAAGCGTTCATGATAGGGGGTGCCGTACTTCTGATCGATTTCATAGGTGGTGGACCAGACAGCGTTCAGAGCATCCATACCCACGCAACGCTGGAAACACGATCCGGTCATATTACCAACCAGACGCTGCATCTTGACCTTGTTCACCAAATCGGTGGGGCTCTGATGCAGATGCGTGAAGCGGTTGATGCGTTTGCCGGTCAGGCTGGACTTCACGGTCATGAGGTCTTCATATTCCGGGAATTCAGCCAGTTTGTAGGTCATGGCACAGCAGTTGATGGAGGGACGAATCATGGGATGGTCCACGATATTGTCCACTTTTTTGCCCAGAACATACACATTGCGAGGACCAAGATCGCGGATCGACTGGATGTATTCATCGGCTGTCATCATAACGGCATTCTCCCGATAAAAGGTTCAAATAAGGGGCAACCGCCCCGAAGCTGCAACATCCGCAGAGAAATCTTATTCCATAAGGAAGCAAGAAATGTACCATCCAGCCTGCCCGAATAAGACTTCATACAATCATGTGAAACATTACATAAAAAATATTTCACTCGCCCGCACTACCTTTTTTTTTACGATTTGATGCAAAAAAACCTCAAAAACCGATGTAAAATAGCATCAGATTGTGATGCATAAACACATCGACTTTTACACATCCGAAGTCCCGAAAAATCCAATCCCATTCTTCCCTACAGCCTAATCTTTCTGGCGGCTTCCAGTGTAGCTTCAAAATCGGCATCGCTGTGCATGAACGAAACCATGGAAACTTCAAACGCTGAAGGTCCAAGGAAGATATTCTGTTCACGCATTGCCTTGAAGAATCGACCGAACAGCTCCGTATCACTGTTTTTCACATCTTCAAAATTACGGACAGGCTTGTCTGTGAAGAAGACTGTGAACATGGAAGCGAGCTGGTTGATTGTCACAGGTACACCCTTTTCACGAAGAATGGCAGCCAGCTCATCCGTGAACCGACGCACTCTGCTCTCCAGTTCCGCGTAATCACACCGTTTCAGAACACGCAAGGTAGCTATGCCAGCCGCCATGGCCAACGGATTCCCGGAAAGCGTTCCAGCCTGGTACACATTTCCCGATGGGGCAATCTGACTCATGTATTCGGCCTTGCCGCCAAAGGCGCCCACGGGAAGGCCACCTCCAATGATCTTTCCCAGAGTAGTCAGGTCGGGGGCAATGCCGAATCGTGTCTGGGCACCGCCATATTCAACCCGAAATCCGGTAATCACTTCATCAAGAATAAGCAGAGCTCCACTGGCATCACAGAGGGAACGAAGTCCTTTGAGAAAACCTTCTTCAGGAAGCACAAGCCCCATATTGCCCGCAACGGGTTCCACAATGACGGCAGCGAGATCATCACCATGCAGATGAAACATGTCTGTAGCTGCGGCCAGATCATTATAGGGGGCAAGCAATGTGTCCTGAACCGTCGCTTCCGGGACTCCAGGAGTTCCCGGAATGGACAGGGTAGCCACCCCGGACCCGGCACTGGCGAGGAAAGGATCCGCATGGCCATGATAACAGCCAATAAACTTGAGGACCTTGTTCCGTCCTGTAGCGGCCCGTGCCAGCCGCAGGGCACTCATGGTTGCCTCTGTTCCGGAATTGACCATGCGCACCATGTCCATGGCCGGGAAAGCATCCACGACGGCCTGAGCCAGTTCCACTTCGGCCTCGCAGGGGGCACCGTAACTGGTTCCACGGCCTGCGGCCTCAACAACGGCATGCGTCACATCAGGATAGGAATGGCCAAGCAGCATGGGGCCCCAGGAGAGGACATAATCAATCATATCCTGTCCATCTACAGTGAGAATATGGCTTCCATGCCCCGAGGCAATAAACAAAGGATCGCATCCCACGGAAAGGCAGGCACGAACAGGGCTGTTGACTCCACCGGGAATCACTTTGCGAGCTTCTGCAAAAAGTACATCGGAACGAGAGGTATTCATCAAATCATCCTTTGTCTGAACAACGTACTGTCGAACGTCCTGACCGGCCTCCCAAGCAGCATATAACGCGTTGGCGAAGGTCGGCCGTCTCCACCATGACAGTACCGGGGTTAAAAATAGACCATGGACGTCTTCTTCAGTTCTGCAAGACTGTCCAGAATGGCATACTCATCAAGAACAGTTTCCCGACGTAATTCCTCTATGACATTCCGACATTCTTCTGCAGTCCGGCCATGAATCATGGTGTACAGAGTATATGGCCAGTCTGGAGCCGTTGTCGGTCGATAGTAGCAATGAGAAATCAGGGGATGTCGTGCCGCATGTTCTCCAATTTCGTCAACAAGCTCCTCCGCAACACGCCACGCGACCATGGCATTGTGGTTCCATCCCGTGCGCTGATGCTTTATGCTGGCCCCAAAACGCCGAATGGCTCCGCTTTCCTTCAGCCTGCGCAACAGATCCAGAACAGCGGATTCATCCGTTCCGACCTCGCTGGCGATATCCGCATAGGGTGTCAGAGAATCTGGAAGCTGATCCTGCACAATGCGCAGAATGGCCCTTTCCGTTTCAGTAAACTCATGGCTCATGCACAACCCCTGTTTTGCTTGTGACAGAGTGTCTCGATCTCGTCAATTCTCCGAATTCCAGTTGATGTCAGGACGATACGGAACCGTTCAAGATCACTTCCCTGCCCATGCGTAATGCGCCGCACCATATCCACATGGTACACCTTTTCTCCTGAAAGAGGACGCTCATCAGATACACCGCGTGGTTCTTCGAGAACTTCGTCGGCATGACGCAGAAAATCCGAAATGTCAAAACGTGAAATATCCAATAGAAGATTCCGTCCCTCATGAAAAGGATCGGGAAGCCTTTTGAGATCGATGGATTTGGCGTAGTACAGAATATCCTCATTATGAAATGCATTGAGGATATCCACAAAATGTGTTCTGTTCCGCAGCTTGCGTACGGTCTTGGGAATCCTGTTCCATTCCACGAAACGAAACGATTCGGCACAGCGTCCCAATCTCCCCATATAGCTGTCCGAAATATAAAGAAGTCTGTCAGGAATCCAGCGACCGAAGGCCTTGAGCAATCTGGAACGGAACATTTCCTTGATTCGCTCACGACAAATATATGCCAGGACAACACCCAAAGCGAGCTGTGTTCTGAAAGCTTCAAACTCCTGCCACAGAAAGGTGAAGAGCAGAGCTCCGCTCATGGCTGCTCCTGCCGCCACAGTCTGAAGCGCATGCTCAATCCACGAGCTTCCCGATTTGCGCTGAATATTCAGAAAAAGCGGCATGTCCACATATTTTTTCAGGATGCTCCAGCGAAAGACCGGCAACTCGTTATCACTCCCCACATGGGATATGCTGTCCGGATACCGTTTGCTTCTGTAGGCGCGTTGCCCCGAATAGATGGCCAGTACCTGCGTGGAACAGTTGTGTACGGCTGAAAGTTGCCGTACGACCTCACCCAGGACCTGGGTCACGATAATGGAGAGATATTCATCACAAAAACGAAAGACAGGCACCCGGGTAAGCCGACGCGCATCGTTCCGCCGCATTCTGTAGAGACGACGATACCGCCTCAGACAGGCCGCTGCTGTTCTGGCCATGTCAAGCGCAGCCCGTATCTGGTCTTCCCGGTTTTTCACGGCAAGAACCAGTTTTCTCCGGGCAATAAGCGCTGCTCGAAATTGCAGACAAAAAAGTTTCAGACTCAGCTCAAATCGTTCACGACTGGCTGGTGTCATTTCTTTCAGTCCGGCATCAAGATATCTGGAACACTGTTCCAAAAGATCAATATGGTCCTGTTCAGAATTCCTTTCCTCCCAGACTTCACTGGCAGGAGAGGCCAGTTCCGTCAGTTCAAAAGGTTCCTCCTCTTCCGAAGTCAGAGAAGACGGCTGAAGACAGGTGCAGTGTGTTTCCTTTTCCCAGTCCTCTTCAGTTCCTTCAGCATCGACCGGAGTCTCCATTTCCTGTTCTTCTTCATCGGAAACAAGAACAGTGTTTTTCCTTTCATTCCGATAAAATACAGATTTCAAATCGCCCCGTGGGGCAAAACGGGGATCATCCCGCCCGAGCAGGGATTCAAGGACATGAACGGGGACCCCAAGCCGAATGTAGTTCTTGAGGCTCTGCTGATAGTCTGTAGGCGTGTAGCTCCAGCGGTTCATCTGGAGACTGTGCGGGAAAAAGAACCATGTTTCAACGGTATAGCGCAAACGTTTATCCGACTGGGGACAAGAGACCCGCTGCCGGATTTCAAAACGCCGCCTGCCGATGGTTCTGACACCTTCGGCCTGAACGGACGTATTGCGATGACGAGTCAAATGCACCATAAACCATCAACCACAATCAAAAGGATTCTTTCTTATGGACCATAGCCGCCCCCCTCTGTAATGGCAAGCAGCCGACTCTGTGCCTCTGGCAATCTTCTCCGCGATGAACGCCACGGGGTTTATGAAATGACGAAAACAAGGTAGAAAGGCACCGTCATTGCGGCATGTCCCGAAAGACTCCCGGACCTCTCCAGAACACACACTGCATGCGGCCTCGGCCCATCTCTCTCCAGCAATCCGAACTGTCTCTGGACCAGCTCCCGGAAACACGACGACCATGCCCTCAACCCGAACCGACAGGAATCTTCTTATGTCCCTCTCCTCTTCTCAGCCGACGCTGCATGATCCCAAGCTCTGCCAGGCATTGCTGCACAGACTGGATACCCTGCTTGATCGCCCTCTTCGCTTCATGGAAGTCTGTGGAACCCATACCGTATCCATTTTTCGTGGAGGCCTTCGCAGCCTGTTGCCTGAAGCGGTCACCCACCTTACGGGTCCGGGATGTCCCGTATGTGTGACACACGATCGTGAGGTTGCGGCCTTCCTTGAGCTGGCTGAACGACCGGACGTCATTATTGCTACCTTTGGGGACCTCATGCGTGTTCCCGGACCTGACGGCCGTTCCCTCAAGCACGCTCAGGCAGAGGGTGCCCGCGTGGAAGTGGTCTATTCTCCCCTGGACTCTCTTGCCTTGGCCGCCAAACATCCCGAAGCGACTGTCGTTTTTTTGGGCGTCGGCTTTGAAACAACAGCACCTGCCATCGCTGCCACGATTCTGACAGCCGCGGCACAGCATCTTGATAACTTTGCTGTCCTATCCTGCCACAAGCTGGTTCCTCCCGCACTGAAGGCGCTGCTCTCGGACCCAGAAAACACCATTGATGCCTTCCTGCTGCCAGGACATGTATCCACCATTCTTGGCCTTGCCCCGTACCAGTTTGTTGTGCAGGACTGGAAACGACCTGCTGTGGTTGCCGGATTTGAACCTGCTGATATTCTTGATGCGCTTTGCAGAATGGCCCAGCAGTATCGTACCGGGGAATTTACGGTTGAAAATGCCTATCCCCGTGCAGTCAATGAAAACGGCAATCCGCGCGCCAGAGAGATTCTTTCCCAGGTCTTCCACCCCGCTGACGCACAGTGGCGAGGATTGGGACTTATCCCTGACAGTGGCCTTGCCATCAATGACGACTTCATCCGCTTTGATGCCTTTACTCGATTTGACCTGAAGCTCCCCGAAGTCCGTCCTATCCCCGGCTGTCGCTGTGGTGAAGTTCTCAAGGGCAAGCTTCCTCCCAATCAGTGTCCTCTGTTTGGCAAGGCCTGTACTCCGGCCAACCCTGTAGGTCCCTGCATGGTATCCACAGAAGGCAGCTGCTCTGCCTACTACAAGTACGGGCTATGATCCCGACTTCATGGAAAGTACTGCCCCCCAGAAAACAAGGAACATGCCCAAAACCGGAATAAGCTGCTTGCGATCCATACGATCTCTTCATTGCAGCGATACAAGGATTACACCATGAGCAAGAAGGAACTGACTTGTCCCAACTGTGGAGCCGTAGTGGAAGCCTATCGCAATCCGGCCCCTACGGTGGATACCATTATCTACAGACCGGAACGAGGTGTTGTTCTTGTGAAGAGAGGCAGACCGCCATACGGCCATGCTCTGCCTGGAGGCTTTATCGAAGAGGGAGAAGCAGCCGAAAGTGCTGCCATTCGCGAGGCTCTGGAAGAAACGGGCCTTCACATTACGCTGAAAAGTCTGCTCGGCGTCTATTCCGATCCGGCAAGGGATCCTCGGAGACACACCATGTCAGTGGTCTATATCGCAGATACGGAACACCCCGAAAATCTTCAGGCTGGTGATGACGCAGCCGAAGCGGCCTTTCACCCTCTTGAGTCTCTTCCGGAACTGGCTTTTGATCACGCAAGGATTCTCGCAGATTTCAAGGCCGTTCTGCGCGGGGACCGCAAGGCCGCCGACCTATAAAACACACTCTCCCGGGACGGGGATTCTGTATCTCAAAGCTGGACAGCAGGCTCGACAGAACCGCTGTCTTGTCAACCTCATTCCCGTCCCGGGAGATAAAACGTCTGTTGAAACGAAATATTCAAATGCCCTGTCGGCTCAGGCCTGTCTGGCAGGACGTGGCCCAAAGATATCCGTGCCTACACGCACAAGAGTAGCCCCTTCTTCAACCGCCTGTTCGCAATCCCCGGACATTCCCATGGACAGTTCCGGCAGAGGAATATCCAGACGGGTCTGGAGGGAATCGCGCAATTCGCGGAGTCTCGCAAAATAGGGTCTTGCGGCCTCACCATCATCAAAAAATGGAGGCAAGCACATCAGACCACATATCCGCAAACGGGGAATGGCCAGAATCGCTTCGGCAAGCGCGGGCAAATCCCGTTCATTTACTCCGGATTTCTGAGGTTCGTTACCAATATTC
The DNA here is from genome assembly GCA_946490455.1 of uncultured Desulfovibrio sp. Taxonomy (GTDB): domain Bacteria; phylum Desulfobacterota; class Desulfovibrionia; order Desulfovibrionales; family Desulfovibrionaceae; genus Bilophila. Next base: position 16,550 of record CAMLXE010000006.1, read on the forward strand.
ACCTGCAAAAGAATGGACTGCCTTCTGACCGTTTCGGGCAGACGACGAGCCAGCACCTCAGCAAATTTCAAAGAATCTACTGTATGAATCAGGGCAAAACGTCCGCTCACGTCCTTTGCCTTGTTCAACTGGACATGTCCGATACAGTGCCACTCGATGGAAGGGTCCGGCAGGGCCTTCTGTTTGGCAAGAGCCTCCTGAACATAATTTTCACCAAACAGACGCTGTCCGAATCCCATAGCCGCAACAATGGCCTCCACTGGATGCAGCTTGGATACGGCAATCAAACGTACGGCATCGGGTGAACGCCCGGAAACACGAGCTGCGCGGACCAGTCTGTCACGAACGGCCTCCAGTCGTTCTCCAAGAGCTTCTTTCTCTGCAGGACTCATCCCTGAAACAGTTTCCATACCAACCTCCAAAAATTCAAAGCCGTCAGGCAGGTGGCCGGAACGGCCCTCCAGCCCAGGACGGCTTTGTACACTCCTTATCCGCAATTCCGGATAACGACAACGCGAAATAAAAGAGTATTCTGTCAGAAAGAACAAGCTGATAAGGTGATTTCTCGGGCAGGTCCGAATCAGTACACTCCATAGGCTGTCATGTCTGATTCTGTTCCTTGCTCTGCCTGTGCATCAGAGCGTTGTCTTGCGACTCGCCCTGTTCTCCCTAAAAATCGCTTTCCACACCGAATCCAAGGCTATGCAGGAACTGCGGATCATCAACCCAGTCCTCACGAACCTTGACCCAAAGTTCCAGATGGACCTTCTTTTCCACAAGTTCCTTGATTTCCTTGCGAGCCGAGGTTCCTATCGCCTTGATTCCCTCACCCCGTCTGCCAATGACCATGGCCTTATGCGAGGGTCTGGCCACATAGATTACGGCATGAATGATGACCCGATCTTCTTCTTCATCCCATGCTTCCACATCAACAGCAACCGAATAGGGAACTTCCTGATACAGCCGTTCAAAAAGCTTTTCCCGAATGATTTCAGCAGCCATAAACTTCAGAGGCGCCGTGGAAAGCTGCTCTTCAGGGAACTGTGCCTCCCCTTCGGGCAGATACGAACAGATCAGTTCAATGAGCTGACTGGTACCATTTCGATGCAGCGCCGAAGCGGGGAAAATTTCGGCCTTTGGGAAAAGAGAAGAGACCTGCTCAAGCAGGGGCAACATGCGCGACTTGTCATGGAAAAGATCTACCTTGTTCACAACAACGATGACAGGCCGTTCCTCTTCTGCAAGCGGCTGAATCAGAGGGGCCAGATCCCGCTCCATGAACTCGGGCTTACGAAGATAGAGATCACCATCAATGACAAGCACAATACACTGGGCCGCAGCAAAACTCTGCCACGCCGACTGCACCATGATCTTCCCAAGCTGGCCACGCGTCTGACCACGCAGTGCATGCACGCCGGGGGTATCCATAAAGATGACCTGAGCATCCTTGCGGGTCAGGATACCGACTATCCGGTTTCTTGTAGTCTGAGGTTTGGCGGTAACAATGGCCACCTTCTGGCCTACCAGTGCATTCGTCAGCGTAGATTTGCCCGCGTTGGGAGGCCCCATCAAGGCAACCCAGCCACAACGGTGTGTCATCGTCATAAAAAACTCCTCAAAATATGTACTGGTTGTCCCGACAGCACGGGAAAAGCATCATGTGCGCATACTACTTGTTGAACGAAGCAGTAATCATACTGGGAGGATAGGGAGAAAGTTCAGCCGGGCGGCGCATGCGCCAATGGCCTGGTTCAACCTCCACCACGTCCTCTTCCCAGACTCCTTCCAGCTGATACAGTCTCCAGAGTCCGGGCATAAGTTCCTTTCTGTCCACAAAACGGTGTTCTGCTGCAAGGGCTTCTTCCGGCGTGCAATATACAGGCAAATCTGCCCATCGTCCTTCAGAAGCCAGCAGGACAGGTCCGTCCGTTTCAATATACGGCATATAGGCAAGAGGTGCGAGTACAAAAATACCCGCACATCTGGATGGTCTGGGAGTCTCGGGTTCTTCGGTCACAAGAGTCTGCCGGTTGGCACATCCGACAAACAGCAGACACAACGTCGCTGTCAACCATAATGAAAAATATCCGTACCTCATACTTCTGCTCCAGACATCCGCCCTTTCTTCCCAATTCCGGGAAAGCGTCATCGAAAGATGCGTGTAGTCGCTCCCTGATGTCCAGTCAACAGGCAATCTGCCTCCCGACTGATTTTTCACGCAAAAAGCAGAAAAAATCGGAGAGTGGAAGCCACTCTCCGTTCTTTTTCTCTGTAACGTCCAAGCCAGACATTCCGGAAAGGAAGGCACACTGGCAGGCTGCCCAGCCACTCCCCGGCCAAGAAAGGAACGTTAGAAGCGCCCGG